>JAZDOF010001088.1:0-5960 GCA_043799015.1 Pseudomonadota bacterium
TGACTTGGTGCTCGACCTTCACGCGTCGTTCCGCAGCGGCTTGTTGGCCCTTGCCAACCCTGGCGGGATAAGGATCGGGTTTGCCCACGCGAAGGAGCTGAACACGTTTTTCCAGCACGTGAAGCTGAAGACCGACCCCCATGCTCCCCATGCCGTCGATCAGAATATGGTCTTCGCCGACCACTTGGGCTGCACGCCTGAACCCGCGGACTTCGCCGTCGTTACCGGATCGAAGGAGCGGGACTCGGCCCGGCGGTTCCTCCGTGACTCGGGCATCGGTGAAAACGAACGTTTCGTGTACGCGAACCCGGCTGCAAGGTGGGAATCCAAGTTCTGGACCGTGGAAGCCTGGGCCCGGTTCGTGGATCTTGTGACGGCCCGTTCCGGCTGCGCAACGGTGTTCGGCGGCAGTCCCGACGACGTTCCGTACATAGATTGCATAACCGAGCGAACCTCCGGCCGGGCCGTCACAGCGGCCGGCCGGCTGGGCCTGGGTGAGTCCACGGCCTTGCTGGAAGCGGCCCATGTGTACGTGGGAGTAGATTCGGGGCCTATGCATATCGCCGCGTTCACGGGCACACGAGTTATTGCGCTTTTCGGTCCCACGGACCCTGCCAAAGTCGGACCATACGGCTGCGGTCAGGTGGTGGTCAGACGGGAAGCCCTCACCTGCCTCGGCTGCCGCAAGCGGTCATGCGCCGATCGAGTTTGCCTTGAGGGGCTCGCCGCGGATCAGGTGGCGGAGGAGGCGGTGCGGACGTTGGGGGAATGAGGGAACAGGACGAACGACGATTATTCGTGAGTCTCGGATTCGATTATACTGGTTGCCGAAAGTCTTGGCCGAAACAACCAAATCCCCCCCATCCCCCATATGCCTCAAAATAAGGCGACAGGCAGAAGAAAAAATCCCCCCTGCCCCTTTTTACAAAAGGAGGGTAAGAGACCGATTCCTCCTCCTTTTCTAAAGGGGGGTTGGGGAGGATTTATCCTCAGAAGCTAAGACGATGTCCGAGCCCTCAAACGAGCATTACTTTCGGCAACCGTCATAGCACCCACGGCGCCTATTGGGGCACCCTTCCTCAGCACAAACAACTTTGGGATTCAGGCTGTTGTACAGCTCAATCTGCTCGGCCGGAGACAACCTCTTTTTTGACCGTGCCTTTCTTTCCAAACGGCACGCGCGGCAACGCGTCGCGGAGCAACCTTGACACATGGTGCAATCGGGACAGGGGGTCTTATCGTTGGGCGCGCTCACGGTTTAACCTCCTTGACTCTCCCGACCGCATGTATCGGCCCCCCAAGGAATCCCAGCGCAGCCTCCTTCAATGCCTCCGAGAGGGTGGGGTGCGGATGGATCGCGGAACAGACATCGGCCGCGGAAAGCCCCATGGTAATGGAGACCGTCATTTCTCCTATAAGCTCGGAGGCCTGGGGTCCGAGGATGTGGGCCCCGACCAGGCGACCCGTCCCCGTGTCCTCGATGAGTTTAACCCAGCCCCTAGGTTCACCGACAGCCACGGCTTTTCCGTTGGCGGAAAGCGAGAAAACGCTGGTTCTGTGGGCTTTGCCGGTCATTGCCGCTTCCTGCTCGGTCAGCCCCACCCACGCGATCTGCGGAGACGTGAATACGCAGGACGGAATCGGCCTTTCGTCGATGCGGCGTTGCCCTCCGGCCGCGTTTTCCGCTGCGATTTCACCGTGATAATAGGCCACGTGGGCCAGCATGCGCTTTCCTATCACGTCGCCGGCCGCGAAAATTCCGGGCACCGATGTCTTCAGGCCGGCATCAACCGCTACCGCGTTGTTTTGTACGTGGATCCCCACCTTTTCGAGCCCGACGCCTTCAACGACGGGCCGTCGTCCTGCTGCCCCAAGGACCTGATGGGATTCGACGGTTTTCTCTCGACCCTTTTTCTCATATATGACCCGAAGTTGATCCCCCGTCTTTTCAATGCCGTGGATGATCACTCCCACCTCGATGCCGATGCCCCTACCCTGGGCTATGGTTGCGTATTTGCGACCGATCTCCTCATCCACATCATTCAATATGCGCGGTAGTGCCTCAAGAATCGTGACTTTGGAGCCCAACCCGTTGAATATCACTGCGAATTCCTGTCCTATGGCTCCGCCGCCGATAATGGTAAGGCTTTGGGGTTTGTGATCGAGCTCCAGGATTTGCCTGGTCGTGAGTACCCCCGGCAGCTCTATTCCCGGTATGGGGGGTTTCCAAGAGCGCGACCCGGTCGCTAGAATGACATTGGTCCCGTAGACGCTCCTCCCGCCTTCCATGCTTACGACCCCGGGCTCGACCGGTTCCGCGGTACCGCTGATTACGTCCACCCCGGCATGGGCCAGATGCTTTTCAAGATTCGTTACCGTCGCGTTCACTACGGCCGACTTGCGCTCCATCAATCGGCCGAAGTCGATGTCCGGCACCGACTTCAGAATGCCTGCCTTTGCCGATCGACGAACCCATTCCAGTCCCTCGACGTCCGCCAGGAGAGCTTTGGTGGGTATGCACCCACGGTTGAGGCATACGCCCCCGACGCGCTCTTTTTCGATTAGGGCTACGGTCAGGCCCAACCGTCTGCCGTGAAGCGCAGCCACGTATCCTGCCGGCCCACCGCCGAGCACCAGTAAATCGTATCGTTCAATCATATGAATCACGACTCCGTTATTGCCGGCACCGAGGCCGGCTTTCGGCCGAAGAGTTCTTCCTATAGTACTACACGGGCATCAAAGGTCCATGCCTCGGCGGCTTCCGCCATACGTCCCGGCCTTTTTCCGAAAACGCTTAGCGGAAGCCTGTTTCACGATTCTCATTGTTGACAAATGTTCCCTCGGCCGGTAAAACTCCCTGACAGAGCAAGGGCAATCCTACGGAAAATGATATGGCGAAGGACGCTCAATGGAAACCAGGGACCTTGAGCTGATCGAAGAGTGGAAAGAGAAGGACCTCGAACTTAAAAAGCTTTGGCATGAGCACCTTGAGTTCGAGGACCAGCTTGAGCAATTTAACAAGAGAGTGTACCTTTCCACAGCCGAGCAGATGGAAAGGAAGGCCATTCAAAAGAAAAAACTGAAAGGCCGGGATCAGATAGAACGCATTCTCGCGCGGATTCGCAAGACTCAACAGGAACCGCAGCATTAGGTCCGCCATCGGGACGCGGACGAACGGCATTAAGGTAACCGTTCACTCTTGTGGGACAGGCTTTCCGGCCTGCCGAGATCGCACTAAGAAGATTCGCGGGCTGGAAAGCCTGCGCCAAGTTGAGATTGGAATTTCCCCCTCGTAAGTGAATGGTTACGCGTTAAGGACCGCGGGACAAGGAATGCCGAAACGGCGTGTCGTGCCGCCGGAAACCATGCCGGTTCATGTGACGGCCTATACCGATACCGCTTGAGGGCATGGGGCTAAATGCCTCCGTCGGCGGCTTATTCTTCGCCCTCATTTCATAGGACCGGCCTCCGCGGCGGTCCCTTACGCCCGTCCGGCGGAGTGCCCGGCGTGGACTCGAGTTAAGGGCGCATGTGAAGAACGAGACCTTTTCGGATTGACCATTAGTGCTACCGAGTCGCCTGCTTTAGGAGAAAATGTTGGATTCCTCGATGAGCCAAACCAAGCCTTCCGTTGGGCCTACACTCGAAGGTCGAATGAGGGTCGCCTCCACGGGTCATTACGAACCCATCGTCAGAGAGGGATACCCTTACATACTCATCCCGGCACTTCTGGGGACCGCGTCATGGTGGACCGACAGCCCGTGGACGGCCCTACTCTTCTTCGTGGCAACCGTTAGCTGCGCCTTGTTCTTCAGAAACCCGGAGCGCTCGTCTACAATGCGGGACGATCTGGTTGTCGCACCTGCCGACGGCACGGTGATGGAAATTGTGGAGCAGGCTTATTCTCCCAACTTGGACTCACCAACCCTCACTCGCGTCAGTATCTTCATGTCCATTTTCAACGTACACGTGAACCGGTCCCCGATTTCGGCCCAGGTCAAGAAAATCACCTATTATTCCGGTGGTTTCTTGGATGCCCGGGACAACGCGTGTTCGGAGTGGAATGAGAGGAATTCAGTGGTCTTGGGGGCGGGCGAGGACTCCATCGAAGTGGTTCAGGTGGCCGGCAGGATCGCCCGGAGGATCTCGTGTTGGGTTCATGAAGGAGACGGCCTCAGACAAGGAGACCGATTCGGGGTGATTCATTTCGGCTCCCGTTTGGACGTATACCTCCCACCTTCTTTTAGGACCAAGGTCCTGCCCGGGACCCCGGTAAAGGCCGGTCTATCAATTATCGCAGAGCGTGTCGAACCCGCAGCCGGAGCTTGAGTCCACCCCCCTTCCCGATCAAAACGCTACGAATACTTTGCTATCGGAAGTATTAGGTCTTATACTCAATCGTGTAGTTTCACGCCGGTCCTGGGAGGATTAAGACATGGCAACGAAAACCCACCCGAGGAAGCCCTTTTTCAGACGAAAGAGGAAGAACCTCAGCCCCGAGGAGCTCAGCCAGCGGGCCGATAGAAATAGGAACCGCATAAACAAGATGAAAAGGGGGATATTCATTCTCCCCTCACTTCTCACGCTCGGCGGCATATTTCTGGGGTTCTATTCAATGGTCTCGGCGATCGAGCAGCAATTTGTTCTCGCCGCGGCTCTGATTCTTATTGCCGGCGTCTTCGACGGGGTTGACGGAAAGGTTGCCAGGCTCACGCACACAGCCACACGTTTCGGTCTGGAACTTGATTCACTTGCGGACGTGATCTCGTTCGGGGTCGCACCGGCCATGCTGATCTACCTGTGGGCCCTGCCGGACGCCGGGCGCATCGGCTGGGTCAGCGCGTTCGTATTTGTCGCCTGCGGCGCATTGAGACTAGCTCGTTTCAACGTGCAGTCGGGCTCCATCGACCCTGAACGGTTTAACGGTCTTCCTATTCCGGCGGCCGCGGCAATGGCCGCCACAACGGTGCTGTTCTTCGACAAGATTGGAATTCCGCCCCGAGACCACGTTACCTTGCTGCTCATCACCAATTTCGTGCTGGCTTTTTTCATGGTGAGTACCGTTAAGTTCCACGCGTTCAAGAACCTCACCATGGTCAAACAGAAGCCGTTCAGCTCTACGGTGGCCTTCGTACTCTTCCTCGCTCTCGTTGCCGCGTCGCCTTCCATTGTGCCTTTCCTGCTCTGCTTCAGCTATGTAACGTCAGGGCCCATACTTACGTTGGTACTCTATCTCAGAAAAAGGAAAGCGGTTGAAGAGCCTCGGCCGGCCCAGGCGGATGCCCTTATGTAGCAGCGTATGATAGTTCCCATGGGTTGAAAAAGGCGCCTAAGAAACCTTCCATATACGAATGATCGTGTCACGATCTTTCGCGGGACCTTAATTTTGAGACGATTTCTTCAACCCATGGCGAAAATTGGGCCGGAGGTACGGCCTGACCGCAGGGATGCCGACCTACTGAACAACCGACACCGGCCGGAGACGCCGTATTGTGACGACGAGTACTAAGGTTGTACAGGGTCGGCAGGATCGGAGACCCGCCGTCGCCCGTTAAGCAGAGTCCAAGACGCGAGCGCCAGGAGCGCAATGTAAACGACCCAATACACAACGAAAGGCGTGATAAGACCGGGCCATGGAAACTTGAACCAAAAGAACATGTCCAACATTACGGGCGGCAACATGCAAAATACGGCAATCTTTATCGAGTTACCATACGAGAGGGGTTCGGAGGAACGCTCGCCGACGACGTAAGGCACCAAGGCCATGAGAAGCGCTTGCAGGAGCTTGGCCAACAAGAAGTACACGCCTGCCGCGCCGGTCACGATGGTAACCACGGTGGGAAAATACGTTTTCTTCAACTGTGTCAATGTCCCCGCGTTTATTACCAAGTTCATTTCCTTGTTCAGCGGGACTATGCGCGTCTGTCGATTGTTCTTTATGATGATGGAGTCACGAGTGA
>JAZDOF010001094.1:0-9012 GCA_043799015.1 Pseudomonadota bacterium
CGACTTGGCCTTGATTTCCTGCGCCACCGCTTCGGCGGCCTGGAGCCGTCTCCCATCCAGGGTCGGGACCTGTATCTCCGGCGAACGCGTGTCCGGAACCGCCTGTTTCGATCTCGTCCGTTTGACCACCGCTTGGTAAAATACGCTTTGCTTGCCCCAAGCCTCGCGGATGGACCACGATGCCGTGCGGTTCCCTTCATCCCTGCCCGTAACCAGGCCCAAGCCGCCTGAAATGAAGTGCTCGTCAACCACCGCAAAGCGATTCGAGCTACCGGGAATCATCATTGAAACCTTCACCGGTTTTCCGTCCGCGACAAACCTGATCCTGGACTCGACGTTCCACACCTCGGTCGTTGCGTCGGGCGTTAACGGAAAACCAAGGGCAAAAGCCTTGTAGAAGAAAATTCCGAGTCCCACGGCCGTCAGAAACAGCGCGAGCACATATACGTGGACCTTGTTCAGGGTTTCGGCATTGCCGGACATGCGGGTTCCTGAGTAAATTGAAGGGTCGGGTCGACCACTATCCCGTCTCCCATGAAGCTGCGGCCTATGAGCATCGGGAGCTTGAATCTGCTTCGATCAATGAGGTTCACTTCAACTTCTCGGTAAAGGCTGCCCAGGCAAATGCCCAGGCTCACCACCGGTCGTTGCTGGTTCTTGGAATCGTGGCGCTTGATGCGGGCCTTCCGAACAACCATTCTCTCCAGTTCAACCAATTTACCTTCTTTGTCCCGTAATCCGAACCTTACCCATTGTCGGCCTTCACGTTCGAACATGGTCATCTCGGGAACATGAATAGATGAGTGGTCGGCACCGGTGTCCATTTTGGCTTCTATCATCAGGTTGCCGGGGAGAATTCGTACGGTTTCCACCCAGCCCACCACCAACTTCGTCTCGCCGGCAGGACTCTGGGTCGGCGGTACGGCGACAAAAAAAGAGATGAGCAGAAGCAGCAACCTCCTTCTCATAGGCTCTCCTCCGAAAGGCCCGACTCGCTTCACGTCGAGCACCGCGTTTGCGTTCTCACGTTGCGCTCCGGCGGCCGGCAACGGTTCACCAACGGCTGATTACCGATACGAGAATACCTTCACGCTGTCAAGTAACCCTCACGGAGCCCGCCGCAGAGGCAATATCGTACTCGGCGGCCGGGTGGTCGGCGGCATCCGGCCTGTTGACCCCGGGCAGGCTTTGGCATACCTTGGATCAAGGTTCCCCCGAACTAAATGTGTGCGGGAATTAAGCAGTGGCGGAGAGAGAGGGATTCGAACCCTCGGAACACCTTTTGGGCATTCACACGATTTCCAGTCGTGCCCCTTCAGCCGCTCGGGCATCTCTCCGTTTGGATCACATCCAGGTATAATAGAACACCGTTCGAAGCTCGGTCAAGGAGAATATGATCATGGACCAACAGTCGGAAAATTTCAGATTCGGCTTTGTTGCCATCGCAGGACGACCCAATGTGGGCACATCGACGCTGTTGAACCGGATCGTAGGCCGCGAGCTCAGCATAGTCACACCCAAAGCCCAGACTACCAGGACGCGCGTCTCCGGAATCAACACCACGCAAGATGCTCAGATGGTACTGCTGGACACCCCCGGTATCCACGAAGCAAAGACCACGTTGAACAAGGCCATGGTGGACGCTGCGGTCAAGACCCTAAATGAAGTGGACGTGGTGGTTCTCATGACCACTCCGTCAAACAAGGTGCTTGAGGAAGATCGGCGCATAGTGGAGCTCATATCCGCGGTCGGGGTCCCCGCGGTATTGGCGGTAAACAAGATAGACACAGTGCGAGCAACCGACCTGCTTCCCATTATCGACGCGTACTCGAAGGTCCACGATTTTACGGACATCGTCCCCATAAGCGCCTTGAACGGTTCGGGGGTCCCCGATCTGGTCGGAGTACTCCTGAGAATCCTTCCGTTCGGCCCTTTGATGTATCCGGAGGACGATGAAAGCGACATGCCGATTCGCTTCTTCGTGGCCGAGATCATCCGGGAGCAGGTGACCCTACTGACGGGAGAGGAAATACCTTACAAGACCGCCGTAATGGTAGAGTCTTTTCAGGAAAAATTGGAACTCGTGGTTATACATGCCGATATTCATGTGGAAAGATCCGGTCAGAAGAAAATCATCATCGGCAAGGGGGGAAGCATGATCAAAAGAATCGGTACGGCCGCCCGGGAAAAGATAGAGGACTTGATCCAGAATAAGGTTCATCTGGAGCTTTTCGTGAAGGTTACCCCCCGCTGGACGACTCACAAGGGAAGATTACGAGAATTCGGCTATCTGACTAAGTAGATCGGAGTCCGCCGCGACCGAGGGATTTGTTTCCGCCCGTTACGACCGGGTCCGACAAAACGGGCGGGGATAAACCCCAATAGGCGTCAAAATAAGGCGACAGGCAGAAGACAAAATCCCCCCTGCCCCCCTTTACAAAGGGGGGGTAAGAGACCGATTCCTCCCCCCTTTTCTAAAGGGGGGTTGGGGGGGGATTTCTCTGTCGGTCTTTGCAACGAGGAAGAGCCGGTGGAATATAACCATATGATATCATAAAGATTGGACCGTTATCTTGACGCCTATGGGATAAACCCGGCCCCTACTCCAGCTGTTGAGACGGTCTCTCCGGGAAGCGTCCTTGTTTTGAGGCCCAGCCCCCGTCTCGCCGCAGACTTGGACTGCGACTAGAAATTCCTATCCTTGACCGTCTTGGAGTTCCTTGTCACGGCTCCCTTCAAGGCGGACTGATTCTCGTAGAAGGCGAAGAAGTCCTTGCTGTAGCCTTCATCGTACCGCTGCATCGTGTATTTAAGCTGTTCGGGGGATAGCTTGTCGCGCCCTATCACCTTGTCCTTGTCGTCCCTGAAGTAGAAATTACACACGATATTATGAATGTTGGCGTCGCCGTGCAAGGCCCGCGTACACTTGGCCAGGACCAGTGCTTTGGCCATGTCCTTGGTACTCACGTGATGCCCCATGGCAAACACCAAGTTACCGTCCGCGCGTACACCGAAGGCCGTGCGATTGGCGAGGAACCAGAACTTGGACCGCATGGTGCTCACGCCGTTATTATCCACGAGGAATCCGCCCAAGCCGATCTCCGCGTCCTCAACTTTTCCGCCTTTGATCACTTTGTCCACCACCCGCCCGTTCTTTACTATTAGGTGGCGTAGTTGACGTGCATCTTTTATCAATTGCCTTGGGAGATCATTGGACCATTCCAGTATATCGACGCTTTCGTCTTCGTATACGACCAAGGTCGCCATACCCGGCACCATGGGATAAATGGTTTGACCGCGGAAGATTGCTCCGGCGCCTCGAGAATGCCGCTGCATCCACATGGCGTTCGTGATGGCCACTATTTTGGATAGGTCCTCCCGATCCTTGGAACCCACCGTTTGATATACGCCCGGTTCGGTGCTGCCCACGAAGAAGCGGGTCTTGATACGGCTCGTGTCGAAAACGACCATGTGTACGGTGGAGTTTGGATATTCCACGCTCGGACGGTAGACGGTCCGATACACCAGCGGCCGGCCGTCCGACCCTTTAGGGAGCCCTTCATCGGTCCATTCGCCTTCACCGTCGATCTTCGGCGAAGTGTACAACGGAGAAATGTTGGGGGGTTTGGGGAAGCCGGGTTCCGACTCCATCGCCGACTCGCCGTCTTCAGGGGCCTGAGCTACGGCGGGGGCCTCCTCCGGGCCCGCGGAAACTTCGGAAGCCGGCGTTCCCGCAAGCAGCTCATCCAGCCATTCGGGCAGGGCCGCTTCTTCGCCGACGTTTTCCTCGGTCCGAACCGAGTCGCCGTACGTATGCATTCCCGTCGGTCCGGCGTCCGGGCGTGTCGATTGGTAGCCCATGCACGAGACCGTTCCGACCAACATCAGTAATACGCTGAAGATTACCCTTATCAAAGCCATACACCCACTTCCCACATGAATATGCGGCGTCGGTCGGCGACCGACAAAAAAAACGCCGTCAACTATCTCTTGGGATCGGGAGCGCTTCTCGGGGGCGGTAACAGGTGAGCGCCGGCAAAGAGAGGCCCGCGATCAATGGCATGGCGGTGCCGGTAGCGCTCTTTGGACGGACTCGAAAAAACAACCGACCCTTTAACGATCCCTTTCGGAATCAAGAGAAAGTCATGAAATTACCAACAATAAACAACAAAACTATAACATTATCTTATCAGACATGAACTTGGATTTCAATGGTAAAAATCGTAATTCGGACCTTTCGCTGAGTCGTGTTCCGAACTCAGCCAAGCCGACCTCTAGTTCCAACCGGACGTTTTGTCAAGGTCTTTTCCTCCGGCCATGCCGGTACACCCCGTATCATGGACGATTGAGGTAGAAAAAGATAGGCTGGATGGGATAAGATTCAAGGTCGTGGAGCGGTAAATCCGTAGGAGGCCGTCGTGGATTTTCTCGAAAAGGTTGCGACTCTCGATCCCGTCCCTGCCGGCGGCGCCGCAGCGGCCTACACCGCGACTCTGGCCATGGCCCTAGCTTACAAAGTAGTCCTTTTCGAATCCAATCGCAAGGAACCGGCCCCGGTGGTTCAGGCGACCCTGCCGGTGATTCAAAAAGAAATAGAGCGACTATATCAGGATTTGCGCCGGCTCGTCGAGGAAGATGCCGAATGCTACGCGGATTTCTCCAAAGAGACGTGGTCCGGTGACGGGAAAAAGAACAACCAGGCTTTTCTCAACATCATGACGTGTTCCGGGTGGGTGATGGAAAAAGCCGTAGCCGGGCTTGAACGGATACGTCAATTAAGCAGGATCTCATCGTCCAAACTCAAACCCCATCTCAGAGTGGCGGTGGAACTTCTTTCGGCTTCGATAGCGGGAACGATGTGCGTGGCCCGGGAAAACATCTCACAAATAAGGTCTGCGGAAAAGAGAAAGAGTTACCAGCGACAACTGGAGATACTGTACGATCAAGCCCTTGAAAAAAGAGACGAGGTCCTTGCCGGCCTTTGACGGGCCCGCTGGGCGTTGCGGCGACAATGAACACGATCCCCTCCCGGTCCGACCTTCGCCATGGATTGAAGAAGCCGTCTCAAACCCCACGGCTGAAGGCCGGTCGTAACACGATGTGACGCAAGGGGCGGGGTTTATCCCCGCTACTACGAAAAACGGCTTGGACTGCGATTAGCGGGGCTTGCTGACGACAGGCGGTGTGGTTTGATCCGGTATTTGACCTGACCGACTCACTTCAGGTTATCCGCGAATTTCAAGGCGCGTGACTATAGGAATTCATGCAATTACGGAACGACTATCGTGGCCGCATCTTGGGTCCGTGAGGCCCCTTGTGTTTGGTCAAGAATTCGGACAAGCAGTCGATCTGTTCAGGGGTCAATTTCGAAAGATGTTCCCTTTTCATCTTGAGGTGCTGAGTCATGATTTCCGACGCGAGCTTCGTTGTTTCTTCATCCAGCTTCGCAAGCCTAGCTTGGTCTATTTTACCGGAAATCATCATGATTTCCTTTTCATCTCGTAAGGCCACGATGGTGTTTCGGGCTTTCGATGTCTTCTCTCTGAACTCCACATAAGCCGCCCGCATCTGCTTTTGCTGGTCATCGGTCAGCTTAAGCTTCTCAACCAAGTCGGGCGGTCCGTCCCATGGGCCGATCATTTCGCTTCCGGGAGGGCCACCAAACGGAGATCCGGGAGGAGGCCCGGGAGGACCTCCGAATGAGCCGGCACCGTGGGGCGGCGGCCCGGGAGGGTGGCCGGGAGGACCGGCCGGAGCTTGATGGACGGTCACCGAGACAAGGGCGGCCAGTGCGACAATCAAGATGATCGAGGTCTTCTTCATGGAAATCTCCTTTCGTCGGGATGGACGATCAACGTAGAGCCGGCATGTCCGCGGCGTACCGGCGCGGGTGCTTCGCTCATCTGGGACCAGTCTAAGCGGCGAATATGGAGAAAGTATGGAGGGACGGTGTTAAGATTGTGATGTGCGAAGGAAGTCTCGGGCAGCTTGCGGCAACCACCGGAACCTCATCGGCAATCGTTCACCACGATGGGTGAAGGACGAACCACAAGACACAAAGGCACAAAGAAATCAAAGGCTGGTATTCTTCAGCATTCTCCCGACCAAGCGCCCCCTTTCACCGACAGGCGGGCACGGCCACCGAATCATAAGGATTTGTGAATCATTTCAGCTTCTTCTTCGTGTCTTGGTGCCCTTGTGGTTTGATTTTCCGGTGCCGGCGAGCCGGCGCGGTGAACGTTTACCCTCATCAATGGACTTCATCGGAAGCGGCGGCAACCACACCGAGTTTGTAACCGACCCCATGCACCGTGATGATGATTTCCAGGTCGGGAAGCTTGTCGGCAAGCTTCTTGCGGAGGTTCTTGATGTGGGAATCAATGGTTCGTTCGTATCCGTCGGAGCTGTAGCCTTGGACCAAGTCAAGAAGTTCCCCCCGGGTGAAGACTCGATTGGGACGCTCGGCAAGGGCCTTGAGCAGCGAGAATTCGTTTGGAGTCAAGGTCACGGGCTTTCCCGCAACGCAGACCTCTCGCGTAGCGCAGTCCACCGAGATTGGCCCTGCCGTAAGGCGCCGTTCCGCCGGTTCCAGCCTGCCGCGCCTGAGCACGGCCCTTACGCGGGCCGTCACTTCGCGTGGACTGAACGGTTTGCAGACATAGTCGTCCGCACCCAGCTCGAGGCCGACAATTCGGTCTATCTCTTCCACACGTGCCGTGAGCATGATTATGGGAACCTCGGAAAACTTGCGGATTTCCCGACATACCTCCATCCCGTCCATACCCGGCAACATGATGTCCAGCAGCACCAGTGCCGGAGTGTTTTTTCGCACTTCGGCAACGGCGGAGTCCCCGCGCCCCGTAATGGTCGCGGAATACCCGGCAGCCGCGAGATAATCCCGAAGCAGTTCCGCTATCTTGAATTCGTCTTCCACTATCAACACGTTTTCCCCGGCCATGTTCCACTCCAAACGGCGGCTCACACGTTCATCAGCTCGAACTCAATCGATACAAGCAATCCTCCCAGAGAGGAATGGGATGCCCGAACCGCGCCACCATGCCCGATGACGATTTCCTTACAGATTGATAGACCGAGGCCGCTACCGCCTGATGCCCGACTTCTCGATCTATCCACACGATATAGCCTGTCAAAGATTCGTTCGAGCGCTTCGGAGGGCACCCCCGGCGGCGAATCTTCAAAAACCATGGTCAGCGTCCGGAGGGAGCAATAATGATTGATGCGTAAGACTCCCGGAGCATCGGTGTATCTAACGGAGTTCTCGATAAGATTTGAGAAAAGGCGGGCCAGGCTATCCGCGTCCCCCATTATAACCGCGTCTTGATCGTCGAGCGAATGGGCTTGAAGTTGAATGCCGGCTCGGGCTAGGCGCGTCTCAAATGACCCGATGACCTCCTTGAGGATCGCCAAGGGCTGCACCCGGCCCTTCCGCCTTACCAGGCTTTCCGAATCCGCTACGAAAAGCGCATGGAGATCGTCCACCAGTCCGCCGATGCGGTTGATTTCTTCATGGAGCGAGGCGAGACGTTCGGCGTTGATTTCTCGCACGCCGTCCTGCATGGCCTCTATTTCCCCTCGAAGTATGGCCAATGGGGTCCTCAGTTCATGGGCCACGTCCGCGGTCCACTGCTTACGCAGAGTCTCGTTCCTTTCCAATGCCTTCGCCATGCAATTGAAGGCATCCGCCATTAAGCCGAGTTCATCGCGGGTTTGCACGTCGATATGTGTGCGGAAATTGAGCACGCTGAGCTCTCTTGCCGCTTCCGTCATCTTTCTCACCGGGGAAAGGATATGTTTCGAGAGGAAAAACGAAATCAAGCCGGCCAGGGCAAAGACGCAGAAGCACGCCAAACCCATAGCGCCGGCCTGTTCCCGCACAAAGGCCGCTTCCATCGGGTGCGATCCGTGCCGCAACGGCATTAACCCCAGCCAACCGACGGTTTGATCACCAGTGGTTAGGGGGCGCAGCACATAGCCGCGTACCGGAAATCCCGGGGGCCCGGCTACCATAAGCTTATTTTCGTCGAAAAGCGCGACGCGCGGACCGATGGCCTCACGCCGGGGCGGAGGAAGAGGCATCCGGGGCGGACCCACCGGCAACGGTCCCTTGCCGCCGTATTGGGGTGGGTACCCGTTCTCCGGATGCCCGAGCGGACCATCCATCGGGGCTCGCGCTTCCCCGGGTCCGTCGGCCGATCGAGCGCCGGGAGGAGGGGGAGGGGGATGGTAGCCCGGCATTTCAGGCACGTAGAGCGAAACGAACCGTACCCAAAAGCCGGGGTTTTCTCGAAACTGCTCCCAACTCCTTTTCTCCAGATACAGGGCCCCGAACGCTGCGGCCAGATCGTCAAGCGCGGCCATTTCGACTTTGAGCACATACTCCGAGAACCGCCAATTGGCCGAATAGTACATTGTCAATGCCGTGACCACGACGGCCGCAGCTATCATGACCATGAAAGCCGAGAAAATCTTATGGAACAGGCTGAGCTTCATGGTAATCGTTCACCAAGATGAATGAAGAATGAACCAATAAGTGGTCAGGCGTTAGCCGGCGTCTCATCATTCGCAATGGGTTAAAACCCAATGCTGCTAAATCAATGCCGGCACCACGGTAGACCGGCCTCCGCGCCGGTTCTCACCGATGCCGTGTGTGGGGTCATGATACCCGCGCCCCAAGTTGGACTGAATACCGGACGGACACGATCCAACGGTCTTGATCATACCCTTATACCGTGAGGACCGGCAAGCTGCCGGTCCTACCGTTCCTTGTGCCGTTGCCCGCATTTGCCGATGGCCTTGCCGACATGCGGGGCCGCGGGAGTTGTTCGAAATACGTCACCGTATTTAGGAAACAGAGCACTAAGATTGAAAACCATATGTCCTCGAAGCCCCGAGAGGCCCGCTCACATGGGGTTAAGCGGCAGGGGTCTCAATAATCATCCCTGCACAAGTGCAGGGATGACACCCTATCTAACCTCAAGATATTCAAAGACA
>JAZDOF010000036.1:0-2213 GCA_043799015.1 Pseudomonadota bacterium
CTGCCGAGATCGCACTAAGAAAATTCGCAGGCTAGAAAGCCTGCGCCACGTTGAGATTGTAATTTCCCACCCGTAAGTGAATGGTTACTCTTCGTGGTGAATTCTTCTTCCATCGTGGTGAACGATTACAAAAACATGTTGCCGTTGACCTAATTCCTGGTCGGTTGTCGGGACCCAAGAAGCCAAAACCCTAAATAGGGGAGGAGTTTAGCGTGGATAGATACCTGGGGATCGATTGCGGCTCAGTCAGTCTCAACCTGGTTTTGTTGACCGAATCGTCGGATCGGCCGATTTCCGTGTATCTTCGGACCGGCGGTAGACCCCTTCACACGTTTGTTCAAGCCTTGGACGAGATGATATCCCTCTGCGGAGGAGATGTGGAAGTGACGTCGGCCCTTGTGACCGGCAGCGGCCGGGACCTCCTTTCAAGGGAACTGGCCGTTCCCGCGGTCAACGAGATCACAGCTCATTCAGTGGGGGTGAGACGGGTCAATCCCGACGTCCGGACGATCATCGAAATCGGAGGCCAGGATTCCAAGTTCATACGAATTGCCCCGCCCATAAAAGGGGACCTTCCCATAGTGCCCGTGTTCCGAATGAACGAAATTTGCGCGGCGGGGACCGGTGCGTTTCTGGATGAACAAGTGGAGCGGCTGGGCATTCCCGTGGAGGATTTCGGTCCGACGGCCATGTTAAGTCGAGCGCCCGCCCCGATTGCGGGAAGGTGTGCGGTTTTCGCAAAAACGGACATGATTCATCAAGCTCAAGAAGGGGCCTCAATCCCGGATATCCTCTCCGGACTGGCCTTTTCCTTGGTGAGAAACTACATTGCGACCCTCATCAAGGGGGACGTGTTGGAGCCCTTGGTTTCTCTTCAGGGTGGAGTGATGAGCAACCAAGCGGTTGTCCACGCGTTCCGACAACTCCTGAATCTTGAACCGGATCAAATCGTCGTCCCGCCTCACCATGCCGTCCTGGGAGCGCTTGGCTGTGCAGTACTAGCCGGCAAGCGCCGCTCCATGAGGACACCGAGCCTGGAAAGCCTAAAACGGTCGGCGCTTGGAGCGCTTGAATTACCATACGCCGGATCCGGGCTCTCTCCTCTGCCTCCCACGAAGCCCCGCACCGCTCCGGGGCCTGTTCCGGCGCCACGAACCTCAGCCCCGGAACCGCCTTTGGTAATCGGCCTCGACGTGGGTTCCGTTTCCGTAAAGGGCGTTGTGGTTGACGGCTCCGGGGCAATCCTGGAGCAGGACTACCGCCTCTCGGGTTCTCGACCCCTGGAAACCCTGAAGCAAGTCCTGGGAGCCCTAACCGCACATGTCCCTAAGCCGGACTTTTTCGCGGTTACCGGCAGCGGGAGGGAATTGGCCGGAAGGCTGATCGAGGCCGACCTGATCGTAAATGAGATTACGGCGCAAGCCACCGCGGCCCTGTTATACGATCCGGAAGTCGGTACCGTAGTGGAAATCGGCGGGCAGGACTCCAAGTGGATTGCTTTCGAGGATGGTCGGGTTATCGACTTCGAGATGAACCGCGTTTGTGCGGCGGGTACGGGCAGCTTTTTGATGGCCCAGGCCGGCAAACTCGACTTTGCCTCGGAGGATGAGTTTTCTCGTGCGGCATTCCGCTCCCGGTCACCGGTTGACCTGGGTAGTCGTTGCACCGTGTTCATGCAATCGGACCTTGTTCACCATCAGAATAACGGGGCATCGACCGAGGATCTGGCTGCGGGGGTATGCATGGGCATCGTGCGCAACTACCTGGAGAAGGTTGCAAGCAACAGGCCGATAGGGGATCGGGTACTTTTTCTAGGCGGGGTAGCGACTAGTCCCGCGGTTACCGCTGCTTTCGAATCGGAGTTTGGACGTGAGTTCCGTTCTCCCGATTTCTTTAGGGTTTCAGGAGCGTTCGGAGCCGCCCTAAAGACCTTGGAAGAGTACGGCGATGGCCGTTTATCGCCTAAGCGCCGCAAGGAAGCCGTTACGCTCCCATCTGAAATCAAAAGCGACCGATTCAATTGCCGCGGCTGCCCCAACCGGTGCCGCATAGGTCGATACCAAGTATCCGGTAGGACCGTCTACAACGGCGGGCTGTGTGATAGGTGGGAAACCGGAGTTATTGCCGAAGCGCCCCCATTGGTTGACCCCCTGTCGCTTCGCTTTCAGCTGCCGGCGGAGGCTGCAACGGGCCCGTGCGGCAACGGGATTTCG
>JAZDOF010000037.1:0-2553 GCA_043799015.1 Pseudomonadota bacterium
AGGGTCACGTCGGGGCATTCGGAGAGCAACTCCCCGATGATGTCCAGTATGTCCTGTTCATCATCTACGGCAAGAACCAACTTGTCTTTCCAGATTTGTGAATCGCTCATTGCTAATCCTGTCGTCCCGGAATAGACGGGCTACAATCCGTGTTGTACGATAAACCTCTATAGTGATGGGTTATGCGGTAAGTTGCGCAATGAACCGTGAACGAATATATGCACGGCTAATTCCGCAATTCGGCCCGGTCCCTTGAACGGCCTCGCAGGGGATGTCGCTATTAGCCCTTTTTTCCCTTTCTTCCCTTTTCCATCCTCCTCCGTTCCTCATCCCGGATTTCTCTCCGAAGGAGCTTGCCGACCTTGGATTTGGGCAGCATGTCCCGGAACTCGATATAGGACGGCACCTTGTACGGTGCTAAACGCTCCGAACAGAACTTGATCAGTTCCCCGGCGCCGACGCCCTTAGCGTCATCCTTCATGACCACGATCGCCTTGATTCGTTCTCCGACCTTCGGGTCCGGAACACCCACGACGCAAGCGCCTACCACGACAGGGTGGTCCTGCAAGACCGCTTCGACCTCGGAGGCCGAGACACGGTAGCCTTTGTGTTTTAGAATGTCCGCCGAACGTTCAACATAGAAAATCTCGCCGTTTGCCCCCATTTTGACGAAATCGGATGTACGGTAGTAGATTTCGCCGTCGATGGATAGGAACGAGGCTTCCGTCTCCTCCGGCTTATTCAAGTATGCCTTCATGGAGTGCTCGGAAGTGACGATGAGTTCGCCGACCTCCCCGTTAGGGACTTCCTGACGAGTCTCGGCATCGATAACCTTGACTCTTCTGGACGGCAAGGGCACCCCGATGGACATGGGCTGCGGGTCACCGGCATCCAGCCTCGAATACGTGATATGCCCCGCCTCGGTGGAACCATACACCTGGTATATCGGTGCATTCACTCGATTTTTCCACCTCGCGAGCACTTCTCTGGGCAGTACGTCACCGCCGCAATAGCAATAACGTAGTGAACTCAAGTCATAAGACTCTTGCCTGTCGTTTTCCAGGATCATACGATAGAGCGCGGGAACCCCGAGCATCCAACGGACCCCGTACCTCTCTATCGCCGATAGGATGGCGTCTACTTGCGGCACGGGCATTAGTATCGTCGTGTTGCCGCGATTGAGTCCCACGGCCATCAAGAGCCCAAGGGCCATTATGTGAAAGAGGGGGTTTATCGCGATGTAGCAGTCTTTGCCTTCAAGCAGATGGCCTGCGAAAACGTCATCCGTGATGTCGTTGACATATGACGTTTGTCCCCAGTGGTTCCCTGGGACCCCCTTCGGGAAGCCGGTGGTACCGCCCGTATAGAGGATGTAGGACAAATCGGTTTTGGGATCCAGCTCGACCTTTGGAAGGTTCGGACTGGTTCTCAAGAGCGTTCTGAATTGTATGGTCTCAGATCCCCCCTTGACGGTACCATGAGGGGTCCTATCGAAAAGCCGTGCGATAAGGCGTTTGATTGGGGATATCAAATCCAGCAAGTTGGTTACTATGATCCGCTTGAGCCCGGTTCGTTCAAAGACTTCCTTGACATAGCCATAATTGGTGTCATGACAGATCACGGTTTCAGCGCCCGCGTCCTTGATCATGTACTCGAGTTCATGGGACGTGTATATCGGGGACACCAAAACCACGGCAACCCCTATTTTCTGGGCGGCAAGGAATGCTATGACGAACTGCACCGAATTAGAGAGATAGACAACAATTCGATCGCCCTTTTTTACTCCTAATTCGGCAAGCCCCGAAGCGAAGCGGTCGATTTTGTCCTTGAGGTCACGATAAGAGAACTTATCGCCGAGGAAGACAATGGCCGTATTGTCGGGATACTTACCGCAAGCCTGCTCGAAACGAGTGAACGTATATTCCTGATCCACGGGGGCCCTCCTTGTCATGTCCCGAAGTAAGCCGTCTTGACGTCGGGGTTTTCCATCAATTCCGTTCGCGTGCCTTCGACCACCGCAGCCCCGTTTTCCAAAATATAGCCATAGTCTATGATCGGCATGATGGGTCTGGCATACTGCTCGGATACGATAATGGTGGTGCCCCGCTGATCGCGAATGTCCTTGATGGATTTAGCCAGGAGATACTGGATGGCGGGACTCAAGCCCAGCAAAGGCTCGTCCATAAGCAGAAGCTTCGGTTGGGCCATAAGTGCCCTGCCGATAGCGAGCATCTGCTGCTCGCCGCCGCTTAAGAAACCTCCCAGTCGGCTCGATAGGCGCTTTAGCGGAGGAAAGATCTCGAAGACATAATCGAGCGTCTCCCGGGCTTGCTCTTTGGTGGCCAGATAGGCCCCTATTCGCAGGTTCTCCAACAGCGTGCTCTCCGGGAATATCCTGCGTCGCTCAGGGCAAAGGATTATGCCCGCCCGCGCCCTATTAGCAGGCTTTTCCGACATGACCGACTTGCCCTCGTAGAGGATTTCTCCACGGATCGTGATACGCTCCCCCCCGGCCATCTCCTCCTTTTTCCGGATATCGAGCATGATCCCGGA
>JAZDOF010000043.1:0-4005 GCA_043799015.1 Pseudomonadota bacterium
CCAAAGCCGCGTAATCGTCCCGGCAACCAAGAACGCCGGAAAAATAAAAGAGATACAAGACATGATGAGGGACTTACCCGTCACGGTCCGTTCCCTGGCGGATTTCCCCGATGTCCCCGACGTGGAGGAAGACGGGGCCACTTTCGCTGAAAACGCGTTGAAAAAGGCCCGTGCCATATCCCAAGCAACGGGACTGACCGCGATGGCCGATGACTCCGGCCTTTGCGTGGATGCCCTCGGCGGCCGCCCCGGGGTCTTGTCCGCGAGGTACGGCGGGCACTTTTCGTCGGATATGGAAAAATGCCTGGCCCTGTTGGAGGAACTCCGCGACATCCCCGACGAGCAACGCACGGCTCGTTTCGTTTGCGTCATAGCCTTGGTCGACCCCACCGGTCGCGAAAACGTCTTCGAGGGGACCTGCGAAGGGATCATAACTCGTGAACCCCACGGCGGCGCGGGTTTCGGGTACGACCCGGTATTCTACTGCGAACCTTTGGGCTGCACCTTCGCGGAGCTCACCCGGGCGGAAAAGAATAGGGTTAGCCATAGGGGTATGGCCTTGAGGGCGGTGGGGGAATATTTGAAACATGAGGGGATGACGGGGGCCGAAGGCTGACCACGCGGGTGAGGGCACGTGATAAGGGTCGGCAAAGCCGTCATGCACGTTTGTAACGATATTCCCGGTGGAATCCGACCTGTTCTCCCTGTCCCCGGGCGCCTATCTGCCGCCGACCTTGTATGTTTCTTCCATCGTGAGCTTGCCCAGATGGATTACTGCAAATTCAGGAAGATCCGTCAGTCGCATGTTCGGCCCGAGGAACTCTTTGAGGCCTTCCTTGGGCTTGAGGACGCAAGGGTCCAGCATCTCATTATGCGTTACTCCGTTTCCTTTGAAGTGTTCCATTGCGCTAAGTTTTTTCGCCAACAACTCGCGATATTCCCAGTCCCGGTCCCAGTCCTTGCCTTGCCTTTTCTTTAATGCACAATACCCGGATAGGCAGTAGCCGGCTTCCTTTATGCGGCGCAACCCGTCATTGGAAAATCCCAAGACGGAGGATCTTTCTGCGTCGGTCAGGTATGGTTTGTTCCCATCGGCACAAGTTCCGTCGCCGAACGGTCCGACGCCGTTGCGCTGCGCCAATTGGGCAAAGAGAGCAAACACGGTATCCCAATGAGGAACGTATATCTTCTTATCCCAGTCGTCGGCGAGCCGACCGTCGCGGACGTCCACCTGATCGACGCCCTCCGGATAGCGAAAGACTATTGCGACCATATCTTCACCTACCTGGCCTTCGAGGATGTCTTTCGCCGTATACCCAATATCCTCGTATATCTCCAACAGCGAGCGACCGTACAGGCCCTGAGGCGTGGTCATGAACACGAACTGTCGGTTGCCTAGGCGAGCACATTCGTTGAGAGTTCCTTGGGTCTTGAAGAGGGGTTCGCTGCGTGCAACACGGACGAAATAGTCGGTTGTCGGGCTTAATTGGTTGTAGGGAACCTTATGATTAGCCTGATGATTACTTAAGATACGCACGATTTCCCACAGTTTAGGTGAGATTGACTTCGGGTAAAGCAGTGCACGTTCGAGCGCGAAAGCGTTATCGACGCAGAGAGCAAGAACGCAAAGTACAAGAATAATCAAACGGTTCTGCTTGAACATGTCCATTCCTTTCGAGCTTTTGATGAAGAAGCCGGGTCGGCTTTCGAGTTTACTCTAAAGAGGCAGCGGGCTTTTCGATCGGCACTCCCGGATGTCCAGTCTTTGCGGCACATTTACTCATGATCTCCCTAATCCTACCTTCCTCGTCGGGCTTCATGAATTCATCGGGTAGATCCGGCCGAGGCAGCCCCAAACAGGCATACTTGTCGAGCCCCATGGGGTTGTACGGCAGCAGCATCACGCGATCGGCTTCCAACCCGCGCAGGTAATCCGCCATCGCGGAGAGGTTCTCTTCCGTGGCGGTGAGCCCCGGCACGAGCGGGATGCGGGGAAGGACGTCCACCGTTCGTTCTCGTAGTAACCGCTCGAAATTTGCCCGAATCCGGTGGTTTGGGCGACCGGTGAATTTCGCATGAATCACGGGGTCCGCGAACTTGAGATCAAAGTAGATCCCGTCCATAAAGGGCAGGACCTGTGCCTCAAAGGTTGCGTAGTTGAAATAGCCGCACGTCTCCAAAAGGACATTGATGCCCGCGGCCTTGACATTGGTTAGGAGGAGTTCGAGGTAATGCGGAAACTGGGTGCATTCTCCCCCTGACAAGGTGACGCCGCCGCCGGAGCTTTGGTAGTAGGCCCGGTCCTGCAAAAGAATCTTGGTGAGACGTTCCACGGTGAAATACTCCCCAACGCGCCGGAGGCCTCGTCCGGGACAAACATCAGCGCATCTCCCGCAGCGGTTACACCGGTCTCTCAGGATACGGTCCGAAGATTCCAGGTCGATTGCACCCGCCGGGCATACGTGTGCGCATGCTCCACACCTGATACAGTCGCCGGCGGAGAATACAATCTCCATCCAGGGCCTACGGGTCTCAGGGTTGTGACAAAACGTACACCGAAGCGGACAACCCTTGAAAAAGACGACGCTTCGTATGCCGGGACCGTCTTCAAGGCTATAACGCTTGATGTCGACTATGAGGGGACGTTGAATCACTATGGCCTATCCGTGAATTCCATGGCGTCGGCTTTCTTATGGTAGCGCCGGCGTCCCGCCGGTCTTCACCGCACGCGGTGTGCGGTTGTTCGCTTCCGCCTCCTTCGGGGCATGAGGACCGGCCGGCAGCCGGTCCTACCATTGGGACCCAATGAGCGCCCGTTCATCGTCGTCCCCGCGAAAACGGAGACCCAGGGCAGTTCGGAACCAAAGATGGATCCCCGCTTTCGCGGGGATGACGGTATCATACTTATTTCGCAGTGTATTTACCGGTCACCAAGGTCCTTCTCCCGGAAGTGCATTCTTCATACAAAGTCGTGCACGCACCCACACGTGTCTATAGTCCTAATCTTTGTTGAAGATCTTTGGCCATAAATCCGAATTTGTATAGATAGTTCAGGTTGCCGTACGCCTCGACATCGTTTTCCATTATGGAATCGAATATGTCGTTCCCGCCTGCCAGCAAGAACTTCCAGAACGCTTGAACATCTTCAAACATCACCTTCACGTTCCAGTCGGCGGACTCGACTCCCTTCACCTCCATCCGGTCGTTCTTGAAGATCGCGGATACGCATACCAAACCGTCTTTGGAGCCGAAGACGTAGCCTCCGGTAAAGTCACGGATGTTTTCGTCGTATCCCTTGAGATTTGGGCACAGCAAGAGAACCATTCTATTCCGCGAAAGCTCAAAGGCCAGGCTCATGGCCCGCAATAGCTGGTCCAAGGTCCAATCGGCAATGTTCCCGCGGACGAGGTTCACGAGATCGTCGAGAGCCTTGTGAGCGGCCCTCAAAGGAGCAGGAATGACGTTCAGATCCATATGCAACGGTGTCATGGCGAGTCCTCTTTTCGTTTCGTAGGCTGGTTGGAAATCCACGCGGGCAAGGATACGATACCTATCGCCCTCCTTCGTCACGGGCCGCATCACGCTCTATTTCAGCGGAAAAGGCTCATACTTCTGCATGGCACCGGTTGACAACAGATACTCGGTACGATCGATGATTTCCTTCTGCATTCTCGGGTTGAGGTCCTTGAAATAGGCGGTGTATCCGGAAACCCTTACCAACAGCTGATCATGGAGTGCGGGGTCCTTGACCGCATCCAGCAAAGCCTGATGGTCTACGATATTGAACTGAATCTCTATTCCCCCGTTTTGAGCTTCGTCCGCCTTGACGAAATATGCGTCCACAGTATCGGCGAAGTTCTTCAGCATCACTTCGCGGGGGCCGTCTTGCGGAACGAATTTGAGGTTGAACGCGACTCCGCTCGAAATGGCGAGAGCCGGTAGGCCCGCAACCGAATTCAAGGCCTTGGTGAGATTGGGGGTGACCATCGAAACGGGCGTGACCCC
>JAZDOF010000070.1:0-5419 GCA_043799015.1 Pseudomonadota bacterium
AGCCCAAAGAGGTTTTGGAATTCGCCAAGAAGAACAGCGCCGTGATGGTGGATCTCAAGTTCATGGATTTCCCCGGCACGTGGCAGCATTTCAGCGTCCCGTTGAACGAGCTCGAAGAAGCCTCCTTCGAAGACGGATTCGGATTCGACGGTTCTTCCATACGTGGTTGGCAGCCCATACACGCGTCCGATATGCTCGTGGTTCCCGACCCCGACACAGCGGTGATGGACCCCTTCATGGCCCATCCGACCATGTCCCTGATCTGCAACATTGTCGACCCCATCACTAGGGAAAGGTATACAAGAGACCCCAGGAACATCGCCGAGAAGGCGGAGGCTTACCTGAAATACACGAAGATCGGTGATACGGCCTATTTCGGTCCGGAGGCCGAGTTCTTCATGTTTGACGACGTTAAGTTCGGTTACGGGTCCAATCATGGATTCCATAAGATAGATTCCGATGAGGGCTGGTGGAATACCGGCAGGGATGAGAACCCCAACCTCGGCTACAAGCTGCGGCACAAGGAGGGTTATTTCCCGGTTTCTCCGAGCGACTCCCAGCAGGACATCCGCACCGAGATGGTGCTGGTTATGCAGAGCATAGGGATCGCCGTGGAGTGCCAGCATCACGAAGTGGCGACCGCCGGCCAGGGCGAGATCGACATGAGGTTCTCGCCCCTGGTAAAGATGGGCGACAATCTGATGTGGTTCAAGTATATCCTCAAGAACGTGGCCAAGAAGCACGGCAAGACGGTAACCTTTATGCCCAAGCCCCTATTCGAGGACAACGGGTCGGGCATGCATACCCACGTCAGTATCTGGAATGGGGATGTGCCGCTGTTCGCAGGCGACAAGTACGCGGGCATTTCGCAGGAGGCCCTTTGGGGAATCGGCGGAATTCTAAAGCATGCACCGGCACTCTGTGCCATCTGCAACCCCACGACCAATTCTTACAAGCGGCTTGTGCCGGGCTTCGAGGCGCCGGTGAATCTGGCCTACTCCTCTCGTAACCGGTCTGCGGCGATTCGTATTCCCATGTATAGTGCCTCTCCGAAAGCGAAGAGACTCGAGTACCGGACGCCCGACCCGTCCTGCAACGGTTATCTTGCCTTCAGCGCCGTGCTCATGGCCGTGCTCGACGGTATCGACAACAAGTTGGACCCGGGTGAACCCCTTGACAAGGACATATACGCCCTGACCCCCGAGGAGCTTGCCGGAGTGCCCTCCACCCCCGGTTCCCTCGAGGAGGCCCTAAAGGCGCTTGAGGCCGACCACGACTTCCTGTTGAAGGGAGATGTGTTTACTCAGGATGCCATAGACATGTGGATCGAATACAAGACGGAGAAGGAGCTCAATCCCGTTCGTATGAGACCTCATCCTTACGAGTTCGCACTTTACTTCGATTGCTGATTGCACAAGGCTTTTCAGCCGCGTCCGCGGTTTTCCCCAGGGTAGGCCGCGGGCCGGATTCGTCCCGCCTCGCGCCCCGGCTGCTCGGCCGGGGGGTGAGGTTCCAGGCCCGCAGGGACTGTTCTTGGTAGAAGGCAAGTAGTTCGGCAACCTCCACATTCAGCCGTCGTGAGCGATAAAAGGCTCCGGCGGCTGATCGTTTTCTGCTACATTCCCGGGCGGCGGCAATCGTCCTATGGAAAATGCCCAGGACCCCAATACTCAATAACTTTCAAGTACTTACGGACAGTTTTGGTTACCGTCAAGTGCTCGGTGATTTCTAAGTTGAGGGTTGAAGGACGCATTTCCATCATTCGTTGTGCTTCAAAGAAGCCCGGCGGCTTCTGCATCACGTTTGGGCGGCCCGATTCAACCGCTTTGGCGTGGAACCAAAGACCCTACTCCCGGGAGGATTGACGGACATGGACCTACTGAGAATAGCACAGGCACAGATCAACGTAACCGTTGGAGATCTATGTGGAAACCTGGACAAGATGGTCGACGGGATCCAAAGAGCGCGGGCAGCGGGCGCTGACATCGTCACCTTTCCCGAGCTGAGTCTTTGCGGTTACCCGCCGGAGGACCTCCTGCTGAAGCCCGGCTTCATAAACGATGCGAGGCACTATATCGACAAGCTCGTTCCCCTGTGCCGCGGGATAACCGTGCTCGCGGGTTTTCCCGATTCGGACGCCGGCCGAGTGTACAATGCCGCGGCCTTGATCTGCGACGGGGTCATGGTGGACGTTTACCATAAAGTTGAGCTCCCCAACTACGCGGTTTTCGATGAAAAGCGATATTTTGCACCAGGCACGCGACCCGTTCTGTTCGACATGGCCGGGGTAAGGTTTTCCATCACCATATGCGAAGACATATGGATAGAAGGGTCGGTAACGGAGATGTTCGCCGTAAATGGCAGCGTCGATGTTGTTCTCAACATTGCGGCATCGCCGTTCCATGCAGGCAAAGCGGACATCAGGGAATCCGTGTTTTCCCGTTTTGCACGTGTGACCGGCACCATGCTTTTCTGCAATAATCTCGTGGGCGGTCAAGATGAGCTGGTTTTTGACGGCGGCTCCATGGTACTGGCGCCGGACGGGTCTTTGTCGGCCGGAGCCCGCCGATTCGAAGAGGACCTGCTCTTGTTCGACGTGGACCTTTCCCACTATCCACCGCCCAAAGAGGGGCCGAGGCCTTGCGCTTCCCCGTCGACCCCGCATGTCCTCACCAGGTTCGCAGCGGATGGTCGCGACCCGATCGTGCCGGCGGCGGCAGAGAAAATGACCCGGGTCGAGGAGATCCACCGGGCTTTGGTCCTCGGCACCGCGGACTACGTTGGAAAGAACGGGTTCAAGAATACGGCGGTGGGCCTGAGCGGGGGCATAGACTCGGCGTTGACCGCGGCCATAGCGGTGGAGGCCCTTGGCGCGGAGAACGTGATCGGCGTAACCATGCCGTCGCAATATACATCCAACGAAACGCTCTCCGACGCGGAGCGCCTTGCCGAGATACTCCATATCGACCTATTAACCGTGCCCATAAAAGGTGTGTACGAAACCTATTTGAATCTGCTTGAATCCACCTGCGGGTTTACCGAACCGGGGGTGGCGGGAGAAAATCTTCAGGCCCGTATACGAGGCAACATCCTGATGGCCCTCTCGAACAAGCTCGGATGGCTGGTGCTCACCACCGGCAACAAGAGCGAAACCGCCGTGGGGTATTGCACATTGTACGGCGACACTGCGGGAGGGTTCGCCGTGATCAAAGATGTACCCAAGACGATCGTTTATGAGTTGTCGTCTTATATAAACTCCCGTGCGAAACGGGAGATCATTCCCGAGAGTATTATCCTCAGACCTCCAACAGCGGAACTGAGGCCGGACCAGAAGGACGAGGATTCGTTGCCCCCATATCCCGTGCTCGACCGGATACTGAGAATGTACGTGGAAGAGGATCTGGCGCCTGACGATATAATCGCCGCGGGATTCGACGAAGCCACGGTGGACGACGTGGTGCGAATGGTGGATCGGAACGAGTACAAACGCCGCCAAGCACCTCCCGGGGTGCGAATAACCCCCAAGGCGTTCGGCAAGGACCGGCGTTTTCCCCTCACCAACCGCTACCGGCCCGCGCACAATAGAGGAGACAAATGAAGGCCATAATCATAGTGCATGAGGAAACCGAGGGCCCTGGGACCCTGGGAGATTTTCTGGACGCCCAGGGGGTTGATGTTCACGTTGCCCGACTCTTTGCCGGGGACACGCTTCCGGAAAAGCCCTCGGGGTTTTCCGCCGTGATCTCAATGGGCGGGCCTATGAACGTTTATGAGAACGACAAGTATCCGTTTCTCGAAATGGAAAGGGGGTTCCTCAAGCAGGGCCTCGACATGAAGGTGCCCATGCTCGGCGTATGCCTTGGGGCCCAGATGTTGGCCCATGCAGGCGGGGCCCGCGTGGTGAAATCCCCCAAGGAAGAAGTCGGCTGGTCCAAGGTGTTCCTAACCGATGAAGGCTCTCGGGCCCCCCTGTTTCAGGGGCTGCCGGGGGAACTGGAAGTGTTCCAATGGCACGGGGACATGTTCCATATACCAACCGACGGGACCTTGTTGGCCACGGGCACGGATTGTCCTCATCAGGCTTTCCGCTATTCGAACGCATTCGGCCTACAGTTTCACGTGGAGATAACCCGTGAGCTGCTTGCTCGGTGGTTCGCCGATTCGCGGTTGAAGGATTCCATACTTGAAGGTTACGATAATATCCGTCCTGTGCTCGATTCTCGGGCGGAGACAATGTATAGGAACTTTCTTGAATTGACGTGAGATATGAGTATCAGGGGAGGTCGCTGCAAAGGGCCGGCCGCCCCACACCAAATATGCTTTTGCCTCCCTGCTTGTTCAACTTCTCGTCAACCATTGGGAGGTCCTCGATACCATGGGCTGAAAAGGCCTTGACCGGACTTCGGTAAAGACGCCGGGACAGCCGATCCGTCTCCCTCCGGCCATCCTTACGCTATCGACAAAGCCCGGCGAAATGCCTATCCTCGTGGAGCCTCCCCGTAAGAACGACTCGGCTGATGATGCGTTTCCCCGCTGCGAGCACCCGACCTATCACCGGCGCCACCAAGATGAGGCAGCTTGGAGCTCTGAAGCAACTGCCGGAATTAATCTCGTCAATCCCACACGGCTGTGGTATATCTCTTTTTGACCTCGGCGTTCCTTCTACCCCTATTGTTTTTCGGTCGTATGCGGGTATGCGCGGAACACCCTATTTTTTCAATTACCATATTCGCTCTGCGCCGCCCGATAATGTTGGAAGGGCGAAACCACATATCCTAATGTTTCGGTCGAATTCAAGATTGCCGACTCGACGAAGCCCGTAGTGAACTTGGGGTTTACCCGGTACCGCGCGATCTAAAGAGAGTGAGACGTTTAAGGGATGCAGAACAACGGTAGGGCGTTCCCGAATTGTCTTCACGGGGTGTTGCGGCTGGCCCCTGCAACGGCGTTGGCCTTGTTGGCCGTAATTGCGTGGTGGTGTTGTCCGGCCCAGGCCGCAACCGGTACTAAAGGAGCCTATGTCATCGGCTTCGTATTGCCGGACGGAAAGTCGGGCCACGAACCCGTTCTCCACGGCCTGGACATGTTTCGCAAACATTACGACGCCGAGCTCAAACATCTGCTTTCCAAGGAATTCGGGATCTCGGCTCCCAACATCACTTTCAGCAATGTGCCTTCCGGTTCGATGCAAGGTATCAGCGGGGAGCCCCACTCCGAAACGGCCGAGCATATGGCTCAATCCCCGGCTGAGACGACCAATGTTGTTGCTCTCATGGGAAACCCTTCGTCCGATAACGAATATGTGGACCACAAGTTCTATAATGAGAATAGGATACCTCTGATTGCCTTAGCCTCGTCGGAACCCAATGTTACTCGAAAATCCCCTTGGGTCTTTAGTATGATTTATACCGACGAATGC
>JAZDOF010000084.1:0-4060 GCA_043799015.1 Pseudomonadota bacterium
GTCGAGATCACCAAATAGCCGGAGAGCTATGGGACTCGGGGATACACGAGGCCCGCATACTTGCCTCCATGATCGAGATTCGAGACCTTGTTACGAAAGATCAGGCGGAACGATGGGTGCGGGATTTCAATTCCTGGGACCTGTGCGACCAGTGCTGTAACAACCTCTTTTCCTATCTTCCTTTCGCCCGATCGAGAGCCCTCGAGTGGAGCCGACGACCCGAAGAATTCGTCAAACGCGCGGGGTTCGTGCTCATGGCCTGCATCGCGGTTCACGACAAGAAGGCGGACGACGAAAGCTTCGAACGCTTCCTGGCGGCAATCGAACGAGAAGCCCTTGATGATCGTAATTATGTGAAAAAGGCCGTCAACTGGGCCCTGAGACAGATAGGCAAGAGGAACCCGGCACTTAACGGCATGGCGGCCGCGACGGCTCGATCCATTGCTGAAATCGACTCAAAATCAGCTAAATGGATCGCATCCGATGCCTTGCGAGAATTGACGGGACCCGGAGTTTGCGCACGTTTGGCCGGCAAGGGTAACTAGCCTTTGGATCGCGAATTACTGAAGTCGGTTGTCGAAGGAATGATTTTCGCCTCCGGCGAGCCCTTGACGGTGAAGGCGATGGCGGATGCGGTACGTGACGTCTCGGCCGATACGATTCAGACCGTCGTGGACGCATTGGAATCCGAGTATCGTTTGAGGGCACGGGGTTTCATCCTAGCTCGAATCGCAGGCGGATATCAGTTTAGATCTCTGCCGGAGATAGCCGAGTGGATCATCGAACTGAAGAGAATCAAGCCCGCCAAGCTCGGCAGGGCGTCGATGGAGACCCTTGCCGTCATAGCCTATAATCAACCCGTCACCAGAGGGACCATTGAGGCCGTTCGCGGGGTCGAGAGTTCTTCCGCGGTAAAAACTCTGACGGAACGAGGCCTCGTCGAAGTGGTCGGCCGCAAGGACGTTCCGGGCAGACCCTTGCTTTACGGTACCACCGCACGGTTTTTGGAAGTATTCGGCCTTCCGGACCTTGCATCTCTACCGTCGATGCCCCAGGAGGACACAAAGCCGGATGAATGAAGCAAAGGGATTTTCAGCGAGGTACGCACTTGGGGGTCGGACGACGGACAGGCAATTTGCGTCCGGTGGCCGGGAGCGGAACGAAGACGCCTCAGATTTTCGTGATGGTAAAAGATATTCATGGCGCATGGTTGATCACTATATACTGTTAATTACTTTAATAAAACTACATAATACGCCATAATCAATACACATATCATCCTACAAATTCCTTGACTTTTCCGGCAATTTGAGGTACGCATCAGGAGCATCTTGTGGAAACTCGCTCTTGGGGTTTCCTGAGCGCGATGATTGCGTGACTCCCTGGTCCGCTTTCAACGCAACTACGGAAACGTGTGTAACATCTTGATTAATGATGCTTGTCACACTGCGGATCAATACCCCTCGGAGGTATTTGGTATGACAGGAAGGGGCCCGATGAGAACTCCCTGTGCTTTGATCTCCCTGGCGTTGCTCTTGGTCACGGTGGCCGTGGCCGACGCATGGGAACGGCAACCAGGCTATCCCATGAAGGTCAGGGTTTCTGGAACGGGCCCGACCGACGCAGGTATAAGGACCGGCGGGTCGGCCTTTGCCCACCGGACGGCCGGATGGGGGTCCGAGGCCGGAGCCTCCGGTGCGGAGATCCTTTGCCCGAAAAGAGGATTCAGTTTCGCCGGTGGGGTAAGGCCTTTATTTTCCCACCTTACGGGTGCCGTGAAGGCCCAGAGCAAAGGGGGCGAAGGCACTTTTCTGAGCCTAACGGGCCATCTTAGGTTACCTTCGGACAACACGCTTTGGGAAGTATATTCCCGGTTGAGGCTATGGGACAAGGCTACGGTTCGGATCGACTATGTTCCCTGGAACTGGTCGGGTCCGGGACATGCCGGTACGGACGGCAATTTCGCGGGACTGGTCTTGGTGCGTGATGATCCGATCAGCACCGACTTGAGCATTACCTCCTTGGTTCTGGGTGGAGAATACGACGTATCGTTCAGTCGAGACTTGATATTCGGGCCGAACGCGGACCTCCACATAATAAAGTGGCAGCAAAGGGTGGCCTCGGATATGGGTCAGTCGGGAGAGTTCTCCCAGACGATGTTGCAGCCCGCAATCGGGGCCCATGTTCGATATGAGCCGGAGAACACCGGTTATTTCTCCTGGTTCAAGCCGTATCTGGGAGGCCGGTTCAGTTGGATGAACTTTAACTCCCTCGGATTGTCCGAGTGGGACGCGTTCGCCGGTATTGCTCCGCCCCTCAGCAGGAATGTGGACTCCGGGTTCAAACTGGGCTACAAGCAGTGGAGACTGGAGGGCAATGCGCGAAGGCTTTTCGCTGATGTGGGCGTCGAAGGGTTTTATCTCGATTTCGCACTGCATTTCTAATCGGTACCGGTTTATCTTGAGATTATGCCGTAATTTTGAGTGCATAATGACCCTCGGAAACAGGGCGGCAACCACGAGGTTCGTAATCGCTACGACGCGTGTGGTTGCAGCCCTTTTTGCCGTTATCGCGATCTTTGCCGTACCGGCCCCCCTGGCTGCGGGGACCGGCCGGGTTCCCCATTTCGCCGGCGTTACAGACGGTTTTCGGTACGGCCTTCCTCCGGGAACATCGGACAAAGGGTTGTCCTTTGCGGAAGAAAAGCTACCGGTTCACCGAAGCGATGTTCGAAACAGAATTATTAAGGAAATCAATTACCTTCTTCTGGATAGACGGGCACGCTTGATAGGTTGGTTGGAACGCGCGGATGCGGTCCGGTCTACCGTCGAGCCCATATTGCGACATTATGGGGTCCCGAAAGAATTCTTGTACCTGGCGGCCATCGAAAGCAGCTATAACCCCAGGTCCCTTTCCTCAGCGGGAGCGTACGGCTATTGGCAATTCATAAAGTCTACCGCCAGGGAAGGCCCGCGCGGCCATGACGATTATAACTGGGCCATGGAAATCACCAAATGGAAGGACGACAGGGCCGACCTGATCGTTTCCACACATTCCGCGGCTCGTTACCTGGCATATATGCATAGAATCAAGAAGATCGGCCTCGATGGCGGCAAGGAAAGGGAGGGGTTTTGCGACTGGGCCCTCACCGCCGCGTCCTACAACGCAGGCCCGGCAAGGGTGGCACAAAGGCTGAACGGTTACGGTGTCGTTTCGTACTGGGATGTCCCCCTACCCTCCGAGACGGAGCGGTACGTTCCCCGTTGGATTGCAGTGGCCCTTATTTCGGCAAATCGAGGCTTTTACGGCGTCGATATTCGGCCCCGCGGGTCCGTGGGCTTTGATACGGTGAAGAACATCGTGCTCAAGAAAGACCTAACCATCGCGGCCATGGCGCGACTCATCAACTCGACTCCTCGTGATATTTGGCTTCTCAACAGCCGCATCTTTCCCGAGACCCTGGTTTTCCCCGCCAAACACCGACGCAAAGAGATTTCCCATACCATTAACGTTCCCAAAGGCGCTAAGGCCAAGTTTGTCGCCCAACTCAGGAGTCAAGGCTACACGCGTTGAATCCGCAACCATTTACTTACGGACGGGAAATTCCAATCTCATCGTGGCGCAGGCTTTCCAGCCTGCGAACTTTCTTATTGCGATCTCGGCAGGCTGGAAAGCCTACCCCACAAGAGTGAATGGGTACGCCTCTTCAACCCACGGCCAAGGTTGAGATGATGCAAATGCCTGAACAAGGCACCTATCCCTTGTTTACGCGGCCCTGCCCTCCTTATACCGAGCTGCCGGCAATGAGGGGTGGACATGGCTTTTGAGGTGGGGGATTCGAATATCTTTCGAGGACAAAGCCGGAATAGAGTCAAGGCCCTGGAAAAGACGGAGGCCATGAGATACAATAGGCATCTGTAGATGGTTCCATGACGGTCCGCGTCAAGAGCGACCGACCGGCCCGGACGTGGAATATTACCGGAGCGAGATCCGGTTTGGGTTTACGGTTCCTTGAGGTTCCAGTCCCTTGTCCCACGCTAGAAAGGAATGCAATAGTGAC
>JAZDOF010000086.1:0-2504 GCA_043799015.1 Pseudomonadota bacterium
GGGGTCAAGGAGTATTATCTCTACGACCCGACCGGTGACTATTTGCGCCCTCAATTGAAGGGATTCACGCTGGACCAAGACGGCTTTTATCTCGACGTTCCCGTTACCTCCGGTCCGCTCGGCTCGACTACGATATACAGCCCCATCCTGGGACTGGAACTTAGACTTGAGGCGGGAAAACTCGCTCTATTCGACCCTTTGAACGAAGAATATCTGCCTTCCGCTGAAGAGCTTCGTGAGATAGCCGAGACCGAGACCGAGGCCAGATGGGAAGCAGAGCAAAGGGCGAGGGAGGAGGCTTCAGCTAGATGGCAAGCTGAACAGAGGGCGGGGGAGGAAGCTGCGGCAAGACGGCAAGCCGAGAGGAGGGCAGCGGCCGAAGCCGAGGCCCATCGGGAGGTGGCGGCCAAGGCTCAGGCCGCGGAAAGACTCATCGCCGAGTTAATGAAGGAACTCGCTTTGCTGAAGGGGTCCAAGGAGTGACCCGAACAAATGAAGGTTGTTGGAGCCAACCGAGCTGTACGCTTCATCCAACCTACCGCCGGCTCGACAACTCATTGACCATGAAACGGCTCGTGGGGTTTTCTCGGGTCCGATCGGCTTCGTTACCGCCCAAGCTACTTGAACGTCACCGAGTACCCCCGTACCGCGGCCGAAAAGAACCCCCAATTCCAGCTTACGACGGTGATGAGCATGAGTAGGGTGAAACGGGACCCTCCGACCGCACTGCCCGTACGGCCGAGGAACCACAGAAAGACCGCCGCAAGAGGCGTCAGGGCAATAGGCCACGCGGCCGGAACCATGAGGATGAATGCAAGGAGAGTCAGAGCGGACAACATCAGAACCGGCGGCTCGTAGTGTATTTTCCTGAAGAAGCCGTATTTCATAATCAAAGGCCACTGACAGGCCCCATATCTCTCCATCATCCGAGCGAACGCCGCGTACGTTTGCGGCCGGTAATGGCTCACGCAGGCCCTCGGATTGTAAATCAGGCGGTAACCGCGTCGAATGAGTCTGGCGTCAAGATCCACGTCTTCACCGGGAAAGAGGGTTTCGTCGAACCCCCCAACTTCTTCCAACACGCTCTTTCGGTACATAACGCAACAACTAGGGTTGTGGGGCGTTTCCTTGAAATCCGCGTCGGTCTTTATATAATCCGTGATAAACCCGATGGTTTTCATGAACGACTGGATGAGCCGGCCGGTATCGGTTTCATCGTCGGGACTCTTTTGGTCTCCCCCGACTCCCGCGGTTCGATCGTCTTCAAATCCCGCGACGAGCTCCGCCAACCAGGCTTCATCGGCCGTGCAATCTCCGTCGGTGAATGCTATGAACTCGCCTCTCGCGGCCTTGATTCCTATGTTTCGGGCTCGGGACGGCCCCCCCCTACCCGGCTCGATGATCCTCACCTGTGGGAACGATCGACACAATTCCACCGTGACGTCAACGGATCCGTCATCAACCACTATGATTTCGAAGCCCGGACCGCACTGTCTCACCAGCGATTCCAAGCAAGCGCGTATGGTCCGTTCACCGTTGTATACCGGGATAATGATCGAGACCAAGGGGTCCGAGCCGCTCATTTACCGAATCGCTCGGCCATGAGATAAGACAGGAAGTTCCACATCCCGCGCAGTTTACGGTACAGGTCGGATGGACTCCTCGTCTGAAAGAGGAATTTGAGTGCGTACGACGGACGAAAATAGAACTCCTTCAGCCCTCGGTCCACGGCATTCTGAACCTCTTCACGGCTCAAACCCGGGTAGTCGATAATCGCGGCCTGCTCTCCCTCCGCAAGCCATGCGTCCCATCTATCGGCCCGAAGAAGCCCCTCCCGCACGCAGTGATCGAAATAGGCGGTCCCGGGAAAAGGCACCGCGGCGGAAAATTGCGCCGTATGCAGCCCCAACCCCATCGCAAAAGCAATCGTCTTTTCCATGGTTTCCCTGGTTTCGCCCGGCAATCCCAGCACAAAGCAGCCATGCACGTCCAACTTGGTCTTGTGGGCCAACTCCATGAAACGGCGCGCGTGCTCCACTGTTTCACGTTTGTTCATTCGGGCAAGCATTCCGTCGTCTCCGGACTCGAAGCCCACCAGAAGCTCACGACAGCCGGCCCGTTTAAGCATGCGGAACATCTCATCATCGGCGGTGTCCGTCCTGGCATTCACCGAAAAAGTCACTCGCATCCCCCGCCGAAGTATCTCCTCACAAATGCCCATTGCATTGGACTTGACCATCGTGAACGTATCGTCCTCGAAAAAGAACTCCCCACCGCGGACCACACGCGGACAAAGCCTTATATCGTATTCCATTTCGTCCACCACCCGTTCGGGTGAACGAAGCCGCACTCGCCTACCATGCATTACTTGGGGCCACAGACAAAACATACACTTGTGCGGACAACCGCGACCCGAGAATATGTCGATATAGGGGTAAAGTTTAGTGCCGTCGAAGTAATTCAAGAGATCCAGGTGGTGCCATGCGGGAAAAGGGAGCGAATCA
>JAZDOF010000158.1:0-14468 GCA_043799015.1 Pseudomonadota bacterium
GGCGACCTATCTGGCTTGGGTGGATACGAGGGAAGCCTCAATTCAAAACCCGGTAAGGTTTTTCGAGAACGCGGGGGTAGGGCTGGGCAACGGGGTCAAGTTCGGCGGGCCGGGGTTTCTTAGACTGACCTTCGGGTGCCCGCGTTCCATCCTTTCCGAGGCCTTGGAGATGATGGCGGCCGCCCTCGCCGCGAGATCGCGTGATACCGACAGCCACAGCGGGGACCGTCGCAACCAACGCTGAAAACCCTAACATCCGGTCGGCATACCGGCGACCGGATAGACTCATTTTGCGGGTCGTGGCCGACCTATTTCTCCCTAACGAATCCCGTCAACAGACTCAATAGCTTGGGATGGATGCGGGCCTTGAGCCTGTTGCGGAGAAGATGGTCTTGAGACAAGATCATGTGTCTGGCCGCGTCTACGAAAAAGCTTATCATTCCTGAAGACGGCTTCAATTCCGCTCCTTTGATCGGGACTTCCAACCTAGCCTTGGTAACCGCTTTGTACCAGCATTCCCGGGCCAATCTATTCATGTTTCTCTCACGAATCACTTCCGCCTGTTCATCGGCGAGCATCCGCCAGTGACTGCCGTAAACGGCCTCCAGAGCGTCACGCCACGCATCCGCGGTGTTTTCCGTCACGAGACCTGCTTTGATGTCGGTGTCGATATAGGGCAACGCGTTGCTGTAGACCGCGGGATGACCCGACCCGGCGAAATCCACCATCTTTATATCCGACTTCCCGCTGATGAACTCGAGGGTATCCTGGTCCGCGTGCGTCTCCATGGGCGCGATGCCGATCATGGAAGGCAAGGCGTTAAGTAGGGCATGGTAATGCCAAAAGGGGACTCGGCCGATATGGACGACATTATTGAACCATTCGTCCACGGGCTCCGTTTCACGCCCGAAGAAATAAACCGGCATGCCGTGTGCATCCGAGAAGTCGCGCACCGCGCCCAGAATGGGAGATGAAGACGTGGTGAGAGGGACCGGGTCTCCGGATACGAACAGAAGGCCTTCGGGTTCGGCCGGCGTCCTGACCCGGTCGGGAAACTCGAAGCCGTTCGGACAAACTACCGTCTTGGACTCGAGGGACTCACCGACGGCCTTCTCGTAAAGCCCCGCCAGCCTTGCCGATGTAACCGTCAGCACGCGGCAACGCCTGACCGCATCCAAAACGATATGCTTGTTGAAAAGCTCGTAATCAAGGTATGACGATCGGCCGATCAGCAGATCATCCAGGTCTGCCATATACATGCCGCCCAGCTTTTTTTCGAGGTGATCCAGGACGAGGGAATTCGTGGGCCTTTGCAGCCATATCACGTCGAAGAGCATGTCGTCGGGAACGTCGAAAAGGACCGGAGTAGTTATGAAGAAGTCATGAATAAGACCTTGCCTCTTCATGTTTACCAGCGGCATTTCCAATCGCGCGGCCCGAAGCACGCCGGTATCTCTCGTTATGGCCAGAACAACGGGTTTGGGCAACGAACCCAATTCAGTTAACCTCTTTCTCTCCGGGAAAGCTCATTTTTCTCCGGCGGCCGTCATGGCTGCGGCAACAATATCCGCGTGAATCCAATATCCTGCTTCTTTCATTCTCGAAAGCGTATCGCCCACGCACGTCACAAACCCTTGGCGCTTAGCCTCCACGATTACCCCGGCAGATCCGATTACGTTGAGCCGGTATATATCACGAGCTATTCTCCGGCCCTTGCGCTCGTCGATGAGCACCCAGTCCGCTTGTTCTTCCAGGGCGAGCTGAATGACCGACGCCTCGCCTTTGTCGAGGATGGATCTCACTAAGGGGTCAAGAGGATTCCGTAGGGTTCGCCTGCTGACCCATGAGGCATGAGCATAGTCGGCCACCCCGACCCCGGCCGCCCCGCCTTCAAGGATTTCCTCATGCACCGGCAGGGGCACGAGAATCTCGTCGAACAGCAAGCGCAGTACGTCGAGTCGTCCTATTAGGGCCAGGGCGATCAACGGGCCGGTGTTGGAGACCACAATTCCCTTCACGGGCCGGTTCTCCCGAATTCCGCTTCGATTTCATCACTGTCCCACATCACGCTTTACGATCCATAGCGCCGGCAATCAAGAAGGAAGGCCACCCGTGAGATGCCTGCCAACGACGCTGCCTGTCCGGAGGTCAGGCGACCCATCTCGAAGAGCTTAACCGCCAACGCCGTACGAGCTTCGGACTCGAACGACTCAGGGCTTAGATTGAGTGCTGCCGGGATGGACTCGGGATAGTCTATGCGAATTGTTCTCATAATGCGCTCCGAGAGATTACGCCGCCGGCAACGAGACACCGCTCCGGCAGAACTCCGGCCTAGAACCGGGCCGGCACCACGGTATTCCGATTCGCTCCACCGGAGCTTGTGAGTCGGAACTCCTTGCCCCGTTTGACCCATATCCTCCCCAAGCTTCGACCGTTACGGGTTACATCGAGTGGGGCCTCAGCGTCCTCGGGGAGTTTGGACCCGTCTATCCCCGTCAGGTTCCTCTTATCCCACCTTAAGCTTTGGCCGGACATGGTGAGAAAGAAGGTGGATCTGTCGGGGACGTTGGTCCGAATGTCCGACACCTTCAGGACATCGGTCGAGGGCAGCTCCAACTTGTCCCCGGGATATGCGATGACTCCGCCTCCGTTGTCGGTACGGAGAACCACGTATTCCAGTTCGGGCTCCACAACGACGATATCGCACTGCCCAAAGACCTTTTTGTGAAGTTTGGCCAGCAACGGGTAAACGGTCGCCTTGCCCCGCGGCCGGCCGTATTCGGGCCGAAGTTCCCTGTCCGTTTGGATGAGGTGTGCGCGGTCTTCGACGGGATATCCGGTGCCGTCCGCCTGGAACCCCCGTAAGTCCAACCGCATATGCCTTTCTTCTTCACTTTCCAGATTGGTCTTGGGGTCCAGGATCTCGACCACATCGCCCTTTACCACTTCAAGTTCCTCGCCGGGGCGTACCATGTAGGTTTTGTCCTCGACCCGAACGCAGAAGTACTGCACACGAGGTTCGAAATGTACCCCTTCGGAAGACCGAGAGGTGCGCTCGTTCATTACTTCTACGGGGATCTCGGCGATAAGGAAACGGTCCTTTCTCACCTCTATCGCAGTGTTACCCGTGATTACGACTTCTTCGTTCAAGTCGTTGAAACGGGGGCCGAGTCCGGTGAATTGTGCGGTGAGACCTCGGGTGTAGTTGCTCTCGATATGTACCAGTCGCAGCCTATCTCCCTTCTGTACTCTGAGGACTTCTTCCTTTGAAACCACGATGGGGCGCCCGTTGTTGACGGATGCGATCAGATACTTGAGGTAGGGATTATCCAAGTAGATCTTGGGTTGCTCGGGGAGGATACCGAATTCCTCCAGGAATGCATTTATCACCATGGTTTGGTATCGCACGCGCAGCCGATAATCGCTGATTTCCTTGGAAGTCTCTATGCCGAACGAAGGAATTCCCCTGTTGGTCAAAGCATGAAAGGTCGCGGAGCGCGTCTGCTCCTTGTGGGGGGATTTTGGGTCCAGGGTTCGGTGATTGTTGAAGCGGAACACATGGTTGCGGTCGGGTATCTGGGGGTTGACTCGATTGATTACGGCCCTGGCGATCTCTCCGAGCTTGAGTACTTTACCGTCCGCCCGCTTATACTCTTCCGAGTCGGCAATGATCGACTGGCCGAACCGCATCGGGTTGCGTAGAGGGGATTCCCATTTTGGGCTGTAATACCCGGAACCGTCGTGGAGATTGAGAAAGAAATCGCTTTTCGCCATAAGGGATTTGATTACACCAACCACCTGCAAATCGACATCTTTGTCGCTCGGCCCCGGTGCGAACTTGCGGTTCATGTCTCCGTTCACCCCCCGACTATTCTTGACTATTGCAAGAAAGTTGGCTCTGGGAACCAGTATCAGGCTTCCCCGCTTGAGAGACAAATCGGCATACAGGTCCGCGGCAAGATATCCCCCCGGCTCATCTCCCTGAATCCCGCCTACGATCAGCAAGGTGGGGCCGGGAAGACGTCCCTTGATATGCACGACCGAAAGCTCGGACTCGGTCCCTTTGAAATGAATTTCATGGGCCGCCCCACCGGGTCCGGCGGCATGTGCCCGTGCGGGAATAAAGGCGGGAAGCAATGCAACCAAGATAATGGGCATCCACCAAGGAGAGTGAGCGAAACCACTCCTTCTCGGTAGGATCGACCCATTAACCGGAAAGCGCTTTATCCCTCCCCCTGCTCCTATGCGTTGGATCATATCCGTAAGTTGGCGTCACGCTGCCGGAAGGCCGGATCATAAGGCGCGGCGCTCCTTTCCCCGTTTTTCCCGAGAGGGCTCGGGTCGTGCCGATGCGGATTCCGCGATCTTGACTTCCTTACGTCCGAATCCTCTCTGGTACACTATGCTTCGGCCGTCTTCCCCGTAGAGAAGCACCGATACGCTGCCGATGGATGAGCCGTCGCTGGTGTCTCGGTAGCTGAGCTCCACGCTGGTGTTGTATCGGAACTTGAGTCGCTCCCCATCCTTAGGATCACTCGGCATGTCGCCTTCACCAAGGCGTGCCCTCTTGGGATAGGCGATCAACTTACTCTCGCCCTTGGCATTGACCATTTCCACAAACACGAAAAGATAACCGGAGAATAGGACCTCGGGGTGGTCCTTGAACAACCTGAAGCGTATGGTGCCTCTGTCCGAGGCCGGGGAAGAGGCGGCCACATCCCTTGCGTCAAAGGCGAGTACCGCGTGGGCGGGCTCAGGTTTCTCGTTGTCCGCCGCAGTCGGTGGATCCTGCAACCGGGCGCCGGGTCCGGCCCCCGCCGTCGCTGGTACGGATGCGGGCGAAGGCTGTTCCGCTTCCTGTTGACCTCTCGATCCCTCCATATCCGTCAGCGGGGTGCGCGGTAGTGAAGAGAGCGGTCCGGTTTCCCTTGATGCGGCGCGTTCAGCCGTTCCCTCAGGCTCGCCGGTCTCCGGAGCGGCTCCAGGGGATTCGGGTTCAGTCGGGGCCGTTCCTTCCGCTGCTGCCTTTTCACTGACCACCGGGGTCTCGAAGGGGCGCGTCGAGGCACTGATGAGCGCGTCCTTCTTTCTTAGGGATTCTTCGAGGTCCTGAATTTTTCTCATGAGCGCGTCGCGATCACCGGACGGCGCAGCGCCGCGCGCGGCCAAACCCGCCACACCCACGACCCCGAAGCAGGAAAGCACAAACATTGCCGCCAAGGCACCCGCTCCAAGCTTTAGCCGTAATGAAGTCAGCTTGATTTGTCGCGACGCTCCGGTATCGCTGACGAACATAATCGTGTAGCGGGCTTTTGCTCGGGGCTTGTGCGTGGGAATGGTCGGCGCATAGTTAGAAGGGAGACCATCTTTCGGCGATGATCCGATACCCCTTATCTTTTCTACCAACCAGGACCATGCTTTTCCAACCTTTGTCACGGTAATCATCTCCTTGGAATCTCTGAAGGAACTTGACGGATAGGGCCTTGCCGGACTTCTTCACTTCCAGTTGATCGACTTGGACCTTAATATTTTTGTACTTTTGAAAGAAACTGGTCTTGGCTTCCTTGAATTTATCGTAATTCAAATTGCCTGTCTTGAAATTCTGATGATACATTTTTAGAAAAGTGTCAAGATCCTTCTTCTCCCACGATGATTTCCATTTACCCAAGAACTCGATTATGTTGTCTCGATTATCTGAATCACTATCTAAGTTTGACTCCTTTCCTGCCGTCTTGTTCCCTGATTCCTCCACCTTTGTCTCTGCGCGCCCTCCTGCCGCGCCTGCTTCCGAATCCTCTTTTGCTTCCGGACTCGCCAAAGTCTCCTTGCTCCCGGACTGGTCGAATTCTCCTTCCACAGGCACGGTTTCGACCTCCGCCCGGCGTACCGGCTCTTCAAGTATGACCGATCGCTCCGCTCCGGTCACCTTGCGGCGCCCCAGTTCCACGCTCCCTTCCCAAGCCGGCATCTCGTCGCTCGCTAAGGCGGGGGCCACGGAGTCGGCCGTTACGAACCGTTCCTTGGCGGCGCTGAAAAGCATTAGATTGGCAGCCGACGAATATCGGTCGGTATCGGGTATTTTTCCCGCAACCACAGCCTTACCCGGCGCGCTGGGCCGGGGACGTTCGATCTCTTCTTTCTGCGAAGGTTCCATTTCGTCCGTTGAAACCAGCCGGATTTTGAACTCGGGTGTGTCTTCTCCGCCCATTGGAACCTCGACGCCGACGCGCGCAAGCAACGGGGCTATGGGAAAAGGATCGTCAACCAGCCGATGAAAGTCCTCGGCGTATATTCTCGGCTGACCCTCGTCCACCAGGTAGAGGACCTTGATTCCAGTGGCCTGGTACATGTCGGAGCTGTAGCTCTGGGTGAAGATCGCCGTCACCATGCCGTCCTGTTGGTAGAGGTACACGTGGCCGAGCTTGACCTTGATCTTGGAATACCGCTCGATAAGCCTGCGTTTCTTGTCTTTCCACGAATCATAGTCCAGCCAACAACCTTGGAAATTCTTGGAATAGTGATCCATGTATCGATCAAGATCCTGCCCCTCCCAAGAGCGTCGCCAGGATTCGATGATATCGCGCAATCCCCGGTCCTTGGCGATGATGCGCGACCGTTCGACCATCTCAAGTTGCCTCACTACTACCAGTGGAGTACTTTGCAGGCGCACGTATTTTGAGACGCGGATCAGGTCCTCGTTTTCCAGCGCGATACAACCGTTGGAATCCGGTTTGGGCCCCAACGGCTTGTCGCGACCGTGCAACCAAATACCGTCTCCGTTCTTGCCCTTCCTACGATCCACAAAGTTGGGGTAGTCCGTGGTGAAGGCCCAGAGGCCGTACTTGGACGGAAGCGTGCGGCCGTCTATCACGGAGCAGAAAAAATAGACACCCTCCGGTGTCCTCATATCACCCCGAATCCACTTGTCTCCCGAGTTCTCCCCGGTTGAGCACTTGATGGATTCCACCAACGCCGGCTCTCCGTCCTTCACCTTCCATACGGTTATCTGCTGTCGGCTCTTGTCAACGATCAAGGTGTGAAACGTACCCTCCACCATGCAGTTCAATATGGGCGCGGGGTACAGGGGTTCCTTGGTCCAGCCGACGGAACACAGTTGGACGACGAGCGCCAGGGCAGGAAGCATGAAGCCGTGCGCGTTCCAACGGCGCCGAGACTCATTTGTGGTAGTGTGTTTCCGTGTCCTCATACGTTTCTCTTTACAAGTACTTGAGCAAAAAGTCAAGATAAACTACTTTAACTTTCCGGTGCAAGCCCCTGAAAGATATAATTAAAAAACCCGCTCAAATATCGAGTCCACCCACCGTAGCGAATGGCTCAAATCGAAAGCCGATTCAAGTTCCTCCGAACTCAATACCCCCATGACATCGGGGTCCGCGAGCAACAGATCCTTGAAATCCCCTTCTCCTCGCCAGCACCGCATGGCGTTCCGCTGAACCATGGTGTAAGCCGTTTCTCTGGTAAGACCCTTATCAACCAACCGAATAAGCACCGATTCGGAAAAGATGAGTCCTCGACCGAGCTCCAGGTTCCGCTTCATTTTTTCCGGGTAAACCGTCATTTCCCGAATCACGCGTGTCAGTCGGTTCAGCATGAAGTCCGCCAAGATGGTAGAGTCCGGTCCTATGATGCGTTCCACCGACGAATGGGATATGTCGCGCTCATGCCATAGCGGCACATTCTCCAGGGCCGCGAGCGCGTGACCGCGGACCACTCTTGCCAAACCGGAAAGGTTCTCGGTAAGAACGGGGTTTCTCTTGTGCGGCATGGCGGAAGACCCCTTTTGCCCGGAATGGAACAACTCTTCCGCTTCACCCACTTCAGTACGCTGCAAGTGCCTGATCTCGACTGCGATTTTTTCGATGCTCGATGCTATCAGCGCCAAGGTGGTAAAATAAGCAGCGTGTCTGTCCCGTTGCAGTACTTGATTGGACGCGGGGGCCGGTTTCAACCCCAAAGCGGTTAGAATGGAGGCCTCCATGTCAGGGTCGAGATGGGCGTAAGTCCCCACGGCCCCGGAAATCTTGCCGACTGCGATGGATTCCATGGCCGCGTCCCACCGCTCCAGATTCCGCTTCATTTCGTCATAGAAAATAGCGAGCTTAAGTCCGAAGGTGACGGGTTCCGCGTGAATCCCGTGGGACCGGCCCACCATGGCTGTGTGCTTGTGTTCGAATGCCCGCACCTTGAGGGCTTCCATCAGGGCCGTGAGACCTTCACGTATCAGCTCCCCCGCTTCCTTGAGCAGAAGGGACAATGCGGTGTCCACAACGTCGTAAGAAGTAAGCCCTCGATGGATAAAGCGCGAGTCATCTCCCACATATTCGGCAACGCAGGTGGTAAATGCGATGACGTCGTGACGCGTCACCTGTTCGATCTCGTTTATGCGTTCGGGATCAAAGGCGGCGCGCTCACGTATGCGTGCGACGGATTCTACAGGAATAACACCTCGTTCCGCCCACGCGTCGCAGACGGCCAACTCGATATCCAACCATTTCCGATACCTGTTCTTCGGTTCCCATATTCTGCCCATCTCCGGGCGAGTATACCTTGAGATCAATTACAAATCCTTTCCGCACGCGGCCCTCAACCTCGATGAGCCTCGCCCCGGCCGCTCCCATGGGCCCCTGGAGCCATTACTCTGCAAAGTTATATCGAAGCGTGAATTCACGCGCGTTCCGAAGTCCTCGGCATGTTATCACAGCAGTATGCTCCCTTGCAAATGCGCTTGGAGAAGTCGTGTAACCATTCACTCTTGTGGGGCAGGCTTTCCGGCCTGCCGAGATCGCACCAAGACAATTCGCAGGCTAGAAAGCCTGCGCCACGTTGAGATTGGAATTTCCTCCTCGTAAGTGAATGGTTACGAAGTCGTCCGTACGGGTAAGCCGGCATTGCGAACCGAATAGCAACGCCGTTTCATGTCAAAAACGAACATTTCGAAACCTAATCCCCGTTCCACACATCTAATATTTAGAAGCCGAAGTGACGAGACGGGCCGATACCCAAAGGCGGTGGAGGACGAAATGAGACAGATTGAAGAGAGAGCCGAAACAGCGGTGCGCGACCTGGAGCGGATCACTCCGTACGTCTACGAGGGGCTTTACGGCAATTTCATCAGGGCATACATGGAGTCGGATAAGTCCAGGTGGACTGCGGATCTATCGAGGCATCTAAGCATGATGAATCAAGACTGGAACGACGTTTGCTCGGAAATAGCATCCTTACTGTGGGATAGGTTCGAGAGGAAGATATCGTGCTGAGAGGACGTCATTCCCCCTCAAAATCATTCCTGTGCCGCCCGGCGCTATATGAACCCGCGTCACCGACCCGCGGCACAAAAAAACCGTTGCACGGAGGTAGCAACGGGTCGAACGTGCAGTGTAACGACGCGAAAAAAAAGGGCGGCTTTTGAAGCCGCCCCTAAGAGACTAAAATTCCTATTGAAAGGCCGACATCCTACCACAGGGGAGCGATGAACGGGCTTAAGCGGCGTTCTCTTCGGGCTTTGCCGCGGGGAGAGGCTTTGGCGCCGTGGGCAACGTCATGTTTCTACCCACCGATTTTCCCCATGCGATCGCCACGGTTCGATAACCCAGGTGCGCGAATTTGGAGAAGGGGAGGTAGAGAAACAGAGCCATCACGAACATTAGGTGAACGGCATACAATATGTAAGCCCCGGACGGGGTCCCGGCCACGCGAACCAGTTCGGTGAGAAGCCCGCTGACTCCTGTCCCGAAGATGACGAACAAAAAGAACCAGTCGAAGTAGGAACTATTTCCCGCCTCATCCGGCAAGGTAAGTCGTCGCATGAACATGATTCCCAAGCCGACGATGAACGCTATCGCGCTGACGTTGCCCAGGATCTTGATGGGGATGTACCCGGGGCCTCCAACCGACGGCGGGGTTTCGTGGAAGCGTTCCACAAAGAGCCCTAATACATCCAGTTGGAATGCGACGATCCCGGTGGTCACGGCAAGCCCGATCATGCCCCAGAAAGCCAAGAGATGCGCTGAGTATCGAGCGTTGTTCGCGCTGCAATCCTTGAACGTTGTGTGAGGAAGGATCTCGTAAAGGGCTTCAATAAGGCTTGGAATAAACCCTTTTCGCTCACCGGAGGCCGGTCCGGGATTGCTTGCCTCAAGGTTATTCCAGAACGCCTTCAGGCTCATCACCATGGAAATCACGGCAAAGGCCAGGATAGCCGTGTAAATGAGCTGAATGTAGACGTAGGGTATGAACTTGAAATACTTTACCTGTCCCTCGGGGAAATTCCAGCCGTTTACCGCCGAGACCAGCGCCAGTACCGCCACGATGGGTATGCCGAGGGCCAACACCATCAGAGAGGGCTCACCCACCAGCCCGCCAAGAAAGGAAGGCATCGAATACTGCTGGATATTCATCTTTCGAACGGCCTTCAGCACGTCGCCGGGGTTGGCTCCTCTCGGGCACTGGGTGGAGCAATCATTGCAGTGATGACATAGCCATACGTCCGGGTCGTTCATCAGCCGGTCCTTGAGTCCCCACTGAGCCCAGATCATCTCCTTGCGCGGATACGGCCGGTTATCGGGAGATATACGGCAGGCAACGGAGCATGTCGCGCACTGGTAGCATTTTTTGACATCACCCGCCCCAGCCTTGATCAGGTCCTTGGTGAACTGCAAATCAGGTTCCGCAATGAACTCGTTCGCCATGATGAGCTTACCTCCTTAGAAACCTTTGTACGGGTTGGGGTCGAATGTAGCGAGCTTGTCCATGAAAACGTTGATTATTTCAGGCAGCTTGGCAAACTCGTCCACTTGCAACTGATGTACCTCGATACGCTCCGGCTCGAGAACCAGTCGCTGAAGGGTTTCCGAGATTTTGCTCATACGAATGTCGGCCAGCTCGCTACCTTTGACGAAGTGACACTGGTAATCGTCGCCGTACTTGCATCCGATCAGCATGATCCCGTCAATCCCCTTGGACAGCGCATCCGCAATCCAAACCAGGTTTATGTTTCCAAGACAGCGCAGCGGTATGAATCTGACGAACGGGCTGTATTGAAGCCCATTCATGCCTGCCATATCAACTACCGGGTATGCATCGTTTTCACAGATGAACACTATCGCCCTGGGTTTTTCGGCGTACTCGTCGGGAACATTGATTCCCTTTATCATGGACCCGATCATGTCCACGGAGTGGTCTCTAAAGGAAATAATGCGTTCAGGACACGATCCCATACAGATACCGCACCGCCGGCAACGCGTGGGGTTGGGCATGGGGGTTCCGTTGGGCATCTCGTCGTACATGCCGAAGGGGCATTCGTCGGTGCATCGTTTGCATTGGGTGCAACGGGTTATGAACAGCTCCGGGTATGACTGGTCTCCGGCCCTGGGATGTACCGCCTTTCCCTGGGACACAAGCTCAATGCATTGTATGGCCTTGAGCGCCGCCCCTTGGCCGTCCACGTCGCATGATTGGAAGTCCATGGGCTGACGGACGCACCCTGCGGTGTAGATTCCGGTCCTCTGAGTTTCGTAAGGAAAACATACGAAGTGAGAATCATTGAATCCATAGGGATTCTCGGGAAGGAAAGGACCCTGGCGATACTTGAGGTTGACCACGGACATGTCCTGGGTGGTCGGGATCATGCCCGTCGCCAGCACCACCATATCCACGTGAACCTTCATCCGTTCGGCGAGCAGAGTATCCTGGAGTTCCACCGTTAGCCTGCCCGCACCGTTGGTTACGCCCACCACCTTACCCATGGACAGGAACACCCCGGGATCATCCTGAAGGGTCTGGTAGTATTTTTCAAACTGACCGGGCGTCCTCATATTCTCGTAGAAAAGATACGCCTTACCTTCGGGGTTGCTCTGCCGGACGTACTGAGCCTGCTTAAGGCTGACAAGGCATGTGACGTAAGAGTTGAAGAGAAATGGATGGGCCGTATCTTCGCCCGTGCAGTCGATGAACGCCACGGACTGAACTTCCTTCCCGTCGGAAGGCCTTGTAATTTTGCCCTTTGCGGCAAGCTCCTCCATTCTTACGTTTGTGATGACGTCGGGATACTTGCCGAAGCCCAGGTGTTCAAACCGCGACGGATCATCGGGTCGCCAGCCCGCGGCGACGACCACCGAACCCACCTTGACTCTATCGTGCTCGAAGTCGAACTCTTCTTCGGTCCCCGCGCCCCACGCGCCTACTTGATCATCATCCGCGGAGCCGCCCCCTTCCTTGTCGCCGGCTGCTCTCGCGGCCTTCTTGCGCTGCTCGTCCTTCCACATCGCGGCTCTGGCGTTCCAGTCATCGATCCAAGGTCCCTCGGCCCGAATCACGACGTCGAACATCCCGGGAGCACCACCTATACGATAGACGCGGGATCCCAGATGCGCCTTGATATTGGGCTGGGCCTTGACCGCATCGATCTTAGCCTTGAGGGGGTCATCCACAAGCTTGTCGTAGGGGGGTTCGCCCGTGAAGCTCTTTGCGAACTTACGCGCCCATCCGCCAAGCTCGGGTTCTTTTTCCACGAGATGGACCTCGTAGCCTGCCTTGGCGGCCCCCAACGCAGCGGCCAGACCAGTGGCTCCGCCGCCGATGACGAGCACCGCCTTCGACATTTCTTCCACGTCGTATGCCGCCCGGTCCTCATACTTCGAGACTTTGACGAGCCCGATCCGAATGTAATCCTCGGCCAGCATTTGGGTGTCTTCGTGATTGGGCGGCTGGCACCAGATCACATGCTCTCTCAAATTGATACGTTCCACTATGGTTCCGTCGAATCGGAACACCTCCTGGAACACGCGAGCGGATGCGCCGGCTATGACCACGGCGGTTAGACTCTCTCCCGCTATGTCGTTGCGAATTATCGCCAGTTTTTCGGGGTCGCTCCAGTAAGAATCGGCCCTGCATACGGCCACCTTGAATTCTTTAGTGGCAACGTCTTTGAGAGCGTCAATATCAAGTGCTTCGCCGATACCGTAACCCGTATCGATGTACAGTCCTACTTTTTGAGCCATGTGATTACCTCCCCACCGCGTCCTGAAGAGCTCTCAACGCCGCGCAACAAGAGTCCTGCACCGACGTGGCCACGTCCATGGGCCGCCGGGCTACCCCGGCCCCGTGAATGCCGTCACCGTCAATGACGAACCCGAATTCGTCATAGCGGACACTGCCGCCGGGGACCTTATCCACGCTGGTGTTGGGCTGCATGCCCACGGCCAATACCGCCATCTCGAAAGTCCTTCGAATTCGGCGTCCCGTAAGGACCTCTTCCCCTTCGACTATGACGTCCTTTGTCGAGGGGTCCTCGGTGATATTGACGATCTTACCCTTCGTCAAGACCACGCCTGGGTCCTGTTTTACCTTGTCGTAGAAATGCTCGAACCGTCCGTGAGCCCGCAGGTCTATGTAGAATATCTGAGCTGTTGCTTCAGGGTTAAATTCGCGAAGGTAGGTGGTTTGCTTCAGCGAGGCAAGGCAGCAAATGGATGAGCAATAGGGTAGATGGTTGCGGTCCCGAGAACCCGCACACTGTACGAACGCGATGCTGTTCACCTTACGACCGTCGGAGGGCCGTACTATTTGTCCCTGCGTCGGCCCGTTGGGAGCCGCCAAACGCTCCATCATCACGTTGGTAATCACGTTGGCGCATTTGCCGAAGCCCAGTTTGTCAAGCTTCGTCGCGTCGTACGGCCGCTAGCCGGTGGCCCAGATAATGGAATTGACCTGAAGGTCGAAGGACTCGGGCTTGGCGTCGAGGTCCAGACGCAGGCCCTTTGACTCGCATGCCCGTGCGAAATTCTTGAATTGGTCCGTACCCCGGACTTTCTTGAGCGCAGGCCCGTCCGCTACCAGGTTCATGGGGTAGGCCATTTCGTACGGTAGACGAACAGCCTTGACCATGTTCATGCCGTAGTTGAATTCGTTAGGGATCTCGACGGGACAGTCGTCCACATCCTTGGTCGCAGCGGTGCGATCCTCGACGTAGCGCGGGTTAATCTTGACGGTAACCTTGAATGATCCGGCGGAACCTGCCACCGATTGAACTTCGGCGAGGGTGTACACGCTTATGTCGGGGTTGCTTCTGATCCGTTTGTAGTTTATTTCAAGGCCGCAGGTCGGAGGACACAGCTTCGGGAAGTACTTATACAACTGTGCCACACGGCCGCCCAAATATGGCTGCCTTTCCAAGAGTATCACCTTGCAGCCCGCTTCCGCCGCCTCCACAGCGGCCGTTATGCCGCTTATGCCTCCCCCGACAACCAGCACGGTCCTATCTCCAGCCATGCGTCCTCCCTAAAAAAACATCGAGGGTAACAGAGTACCCTCGTTTTGCTTTTTATTCCTCTGTTAAAGGAGTTCGGGAGCCCCTTTGAGCAGGCTCCCGAACTTGAGGTCAGTCGTTCAATAGGTTAGTCGACGATTGAAAGGACGGGGACCTTCTTGAATTCCCAGTCGCCCTTGAA
>JAZDOF010000163.1:0-3798 GCA_043799015.1 Pseudomonadota bacterium
CCCCCTTACCGGGCTCCCGGTAAAGGGGGGATGGGGGGGATTTGGTTGTTTCGGACAAAACTTTCGGCAACCGGTATAAATCCGTTATGAAGGTACCAGGAAGGCGGGCCATGTATGACGGTTACGGAGAGTATCGGGAGACATCGGGTAAATCGGTCTCGGAAATGAGTTGGAACGAAATCCTCGGGGGTGTTGCGGATCCTGTCGCGGTGTTGGGCTGGAATTATGAAATCGTGTGGGCGAATCGAACCCTCCTGAGTCTTCTCGGATCAGACCTTGCACATCTCGGTCGGCGCGCCTGCTACGAGCTCATTCTGAAGCGTGACAGGCGGTGTCCCGATTGCCCGGTGAGCCTCGTATTCGGTTCCGGAAAACCCGCCGTGATGGAAAAATCCTTTCGTTGCGGCGGGGGCTCCGTGGTTTGGAAAGAAGTCAGGGCGTATCCCATCCGTTCGGTCCGAGGGGATGTGGTGGGGGCCGTTAGAATAGGCTTCGACATCACGCAGAGAAAGCTTTTGGCGGATCGTCTGGCGAGGCACGTAGAAGCATTGGAAAGGACCCTGAGCGAAATAGCCGTGTCTTCCGATTTACGACCACCTTCCCGCGGCGCGTCCGAATGCGCCCATGGTCTGACGGACCGGGAACTCCAGGTTCTGCGGCTTCTGGCCGGAGGACTTAGCAATACCGAGATTTCGGGAATTCTGAAGATAAGTCCGCACACGGTAAAGAGCCACGTAATGCACATCTTCCATAAACTTGGGGTCGCCGGCAGGACTGACGCGGCCGTGACCGCGGTGAATCTCAAGTTGATCTGACCATCTTCGACAAATCACCCAAATGGGGGATTGCAGACGGCATGAAACGGTGTACGTTTTCCTCACCCGTCGGCCGGCACGGCCGAATATTCACGTCGGGGAGATGCAAGAATGAAGTGCGGCAGGTGTCAAAGCGGAATCATGGAGGGCGAGAGTCATGAGCACGGAGGGCGAACCCTGTGCGATGATTGTTACATGGACGCTCTCTCGCCGGTACGTACCTGTGACCCATGGGCGGTCCACAGCGCCAAGCGATTGGAGGCATGCGGTTCCCAGGGTCTTCTGATAAATGAAACTCAAGAACGCATCATCCGGTTCCTGGGAGAAGCCGGAGACGCGGAACCGGAAGTGGTGTGTCGAGAGCTCGGCCTTGACCCGGACCTTCTTCATAGGGAAATCGCCGCTCTGAGGCATGCCGAAAAGGTGCGGGGCAGATTGCAGGACGGAAGGAAGGTGCTGTGCCTCTGGTAGCTTCCGGGATAAATGTCGTAAGCGTTCACCGCGACGGCCCGTTGAACTTGGAAAATCAAACCACAAAGTCACCAAGACACGAAGAAAGCCGCTAAATGATTCATAAGTGCCCGTTTATTTACGAATCGCGTCTACGGGTCAGTCAAAAGCGCACGCTTGATACTCCGACGACTTACGCTTATTAGTCCCTGATTTCTTTGTGCCTTCGTGCCCTTGTTGTTCATTCTTAATAGGGTGAAAAATGAATCGTCGAGGTCTTGTGGCCGAACCTTCAAGCCAAATCCGCATTCGCTTCCAGGACTGCGACCCTTTCGGGCATCTCAACAATGCAAGATACCTGGATTATTTCATCAATGCGAGAGAGGATCACCTCGCTCGTCATTACGGACTGGACATATACGAGAGGCAGAAGAAGCTTAAGACTAATTGGCTCATTTCCGAACACCGGATAGCCTACATTGCCCCCGTAGTTCTTCGCGAGACGGTTGTAATCAAGACGTGCCTCCTGACGTACACCGAGGATTCGCTTCTCATGGAGGGAGTCATGTCGGACGAGCGGGAGGCTCGACTCAAAGCGATCCTTTGGACTCGATTCAGATATTTCAGCTTCGAACACATGAAGAGCGCCAAGCACTCACCGGACCTAATGGAATTGTTCGAAGCGATTGCACTCCTGAAAGACCGTAACATCGAGAGGTTTGACTCTCGGGTAAGGGAGCTCCGCAAACGCCATCAAACGGTAGACGCCCCTAAATCAACCGCTGATCTTGTTTCAACCGACGCGCGGCAAACATGAATCACGTTTCGATTCTTGACGATCTCCCATTGAGCACCCACCGCGGACCCTCGGGCGCCTTTGAACTCGGAGACGCCGTGCGGGTCATACAACCCCATTTACGAGACTATCCATCAGTCTTTCTCTCCAACCGTGCCGGCGACTGCGGCCTGCCCCTCGACGTTCGGCATTCGAAGCACCACGGTATTTCCCGAGGATTCTCCAACCGCTTGGAGGATCCGCAGTTGTAGGAGAGTCGGATTATTCTCCAATAATCGAGCGGCATTGGCGAGATTGCGAAGGGCCGCGTTTTCTCCGCGGGCCTTTTCCAGTGCCGCCAACCCCTCCTTGCGGGCCTTCACTACCTGTGCGAACACGTTCTTGAGTTCACCGGGAAACATTATGTCCCTGATGTTTATGGACACGAGGGTCAGGCCCAGTTCTTCCAGTTGGCCCGAGCATTTGCCGTATATTGCGGCATCGAACGGTTTCCGGTTTTCCAACAGTTCGTCTATGGGTTGGCCACCTATCACCTCCCGAAGAGCCCCCTGAACCAACAGATGCATCGCCGCGGAATAATCGCTTACAGCATTGATGCTCCGGATCGGGTCTGCAACGCGGTATGCGGCAACCACACTTACCTTGAGAGTTATTCCATCGGAGCTCAGGACCTCCTGGCCTACGATAACGTGGTACTGAGTCCTCATGTCCACTCGAATTATCCTGTTCACGGCCTTGTAAATCCAATACTGCCCGGGTCCCTCTTTGCGTATGAACCGTCCCTTGCGGTAACGCAGGCCTTGCTCGTAGTCCCATACCGTGACTCGATCGAAGAGCCGTCCCACAAGGTAGACCACCATCGCCGCAGCACCGGTTGCCAGCGCTATCCATAGTATTTTCGGCATCGGGCGTAACTCCTTTCGATCCTCGAAAGACCGGGGTGGACGACACGAAGGGCCATAGGCGGCCGGCGGGGGTGTAAACCCGCAGGGCCGGCACCCTACTGCATCGAGAGATGCCACCCTCTGGGTCGGTACCACCCCGGCCCTGGTGGAGCGTGCCGTGGCACGCGACGGCGGCAAAGGTATAGCGCGGGACCTATAGGGCGATGCCGAAAAGGCCGCTACCCTTGCCGGGGTGAATTATAGCAAGTGACAAGACTTTTGTCCTCTTCATGTATCCTCACCCTTTGTCCCTCTCCAAGTGTGGAGGGAATAGCGGAACAAATTTTTGTCGCCTGTACAGCATACGGTGTCGTATCCCGCGGCAACAGCTCCCATTATTCGGCGCCTGAGTCGATCAATTTGGTACCGTTCCCGGAGGAGGTTTGCGGCAACCATCGGGACAAATCCGGCACAACTATTCTCCGCAACCCGGACCTTCCGCATACAGGGGATGGATCCCATCGAAGTTCCCGCCCAAGCAATTCCGGCTCACCGGAAGGGGAACTCACAAAAGCTGCTTGCACCCTGAACAGAGACCTTCCCACATTTCAGCGCATCTGCTACATTCATGACAATGCAACGGTTTTTGACTCGTTACCGTCCTTGATGAAACCTGACGGTCAAAGGGAGGGGATGAACCATGAAGGTGCGACAAGCTGAAGGGAAGGGATCCGGATCTCTGAGAAGGTCATTCCGGGTGCTGGTTCTTTCCTGGACGGTGGTGATAGTGGGTTTGCTCCTGTGGGGGATCCACCGGGACCGTGAAGAGACGAAAAGGCTGGCGTCTCACGTC
>JAZDOF010000140.1:0-2929 GCA_043799015.1 Pseudomonadota bacterium
TTCTCAATCCGGACGCGGCCGTGGCCATGCTCGGTAATGAGGTATGGAACGTATTCAGTAAGTACGGACTCACGGTAATTCCCATGTTCATCCTCATGGGACAGATATGCTTCTATTCCGGGGTGAACCAAGCCCTTTACGAGACGGCATACACTTGGATGGGGCGGACGCGCGGAGGACTTTCCATGGCAACGATCATGGCATGTGCCGGCTTTGCGGCCATCTGCGGATCAAATACCGCAACCGCGGCAACCATGACCTCCGTGGCATTGCCGGAGATGAAGAAATACAATTATCACCCTGTCTTGAGCAGTTCGTCCATTGCCGTGGGGTCCACCCTCGGCGTCGTCATCCCGCCGAGCGTAGTGTTGCTGGTCTACGGAATCTATACGGAACAATCAATCGGAAAGCTTTTCTGGGGCAGCACCTTACCGGGCATCCTACTGGCCATTCTGTTTTGTGTCACCGTGTACGCCATTTGTCTGTTTCGCCCCGAATGGGGTCCAGCCGGTAAACGGACGACGTTCCTGCAGAAAATAAAATCCATCCCCGGCGCATTTGAAATGATCCTTCTATTTACGCTGGTCATGGTAGGCCTCTATTCCGGCACGTACACTCCAACGGAAGCCGGAGCCGCCGGTGCTTTCTTCGCTCTTGTCTTGGGCGTGATCCGACGCAAGCTGACTTTCAAGGGGTTCATCGCTTCGGTTATCGATACCCTCAAGGTCACATCCATGATCATTCTCATCGTGACCGGAGCGGTCATTCTGGGTAGGTTCCTTACAATGAGCCGGATGCCGTTCGAGGTGGCCGATTACATTGCCGCTCTCCCGGTTCAGCCGTGGGTAATCATCATCGCCATCCTACTCATCTATATGGTTGCCGGCATGGTGATGGACGCCCTGGGGTTTCTGCTGGTCTCCATTCCCATCTTCTTTCCCGTAGTCATGAAGATGGGGTACGACCCCATCTGGTTCGGGTGCATAATATGCGTGGTGACCACCATGGGCGCAGTCACTCCTCCCGTGGGAATTTGCGCTTACGTCGTGGCCGGGATGGACAAGGAAATCCCGCTGGGTACGGTGCTCAAAGGCGTGTGCTGGTACCTTCCGGCATATTGGATCGTGATGCTGCTCATGCTGTTCTATCCTCAAACCGCCCTTTTTCTTCCCTCGTTCGTGAAATGACGGACGCCACGCGGAGGTTGACATGACGCAGAACGACATTTTGGCAGGAAAGAAGATCCTCGCCGTGGACGATGAACAAGACGTTTTGGCGGTGATCGAAGAACAGTTGGAAGCCTGCAATTTGGTAACCGCGTCCGACTACAAAGGAGCGAGCGAACTCCTTGAAAAAGATATGTACGATCTTGCGGTACTGGACATCATGGGCGTGAGAGGCTTTGAACTACTCGATATCGCAACCAAAAGGAAGATACCGGCGGTTATACTCACGGCCCACTCAATGACCCCCGAGAGTTTACAGAAGGCCATTGACAAGGGGGCCATGTCGTTTCTCCCCAAGGATGAGCTTGCCCGACTGGCCGATCTTATCGCTGAAGTCCTTGAGGAGGCGGAAAAGGGGCGAACGCATTGGGCAAAGTTGAAGGTGCGACTCGGTTCCCGTTTCAAGGAAGCGTGGGGCGATGTGTGGGAGCAGATAAAGTTCCCGCGTGACCCCAACATTAGTTGGTGACCAGTGAGACGCTCGCCCCGGGAATACCTTACCGGTAGATCGTTTCGTGAATAGGTTTCGGGCCACCGCCGGGCGCCCCGACGAGGCATTGGAAAACCGAACATAACCCGGAGTTATTTCTGAAGCGCCACACTAATCCGACAATCGGCGTCGGCTTCAATGAGGAAGAAAAATCGGCTACGGGGATCCAATAAATAGGAAAAGGAAGAAAGCTATGATCAAACGGTATTTGCAGGTATTTTCCTGTAGTCTGTTGCTTGTTGTGTCCGGGTTATGTTGTGCGTTCGGTGAAACAAAGCCTACTCTCAAGATAGGCGCCGTGTTCTCCGTGACGGGAAAAGGATCGCCCATCGGGATTCCGAACAAGAACGCAGTACTTATGGTTGTTCGTCAGATCAACAGCAGGGGAGGAATAAACGGTTCTCCCGTGGAGATCCTCCTGGAGGACGACCAGACGCTGGAAAGCGTGGCCTTGTCGGCCGTGGATAAACTCATCAATAAGGACAAGGTGTTGGCCATCGTGGGGCCGTGTACCAGCGGTAACAGCCTCGCGGTGAAAGCCGCGTGCGAAAAGGCCAGGGTCCCGATGGTGTCGTCGGCTGCCGCGGAGGCCATAGTGGAGCCCGCGGAGGATTCGAAGTTCATCTTCAAGACTACACAGCGGGACTCCCATGCGGTACTAAGGATCCTCGAACAAATCAAGGCCATGGGAATTACCAAGATAGCGGTAATCAGTGAGACAACCCCATTCGGCAAACAGGGATTGAGCCACATTAGGCAGTTAGCCCCCACGCTCGGCATCGAAATTGTTGTGGACGAGACTTTTGGTTCAACAACGACAAGCATGTTGCCTCAATTGAAGAAAATACGTGAGAGCGGGGCTGGGGCCGTGGTCAATTGGTCCGTGCTTCCGACTCAGACAATAATCCCAAGAGAAATGAGCAAACTGGGAATCAATCTCCCACTCTTTCACTGCCACGGGTTCGGCACTCCCAAGAATGTCGAGCTTTGCGGCACCGCGTGTGAAGGCATCTATTTCCCCCAAGGGAAGCTGCCCATCGCAGATCGGCTACCGGACGACGACATCCAGAAAACAGTCCTGACGGATTTTTCCAAGGCCTATCAATTGGAATTCGGGGAACCGGCCACAACTTTCGGCGCCCAGGCCTACGATGCCATTTTGCTCACAATAAACGCGATAAAGAAGAAGAGTATTAAGCCGTCCATGGAAATC
>JAZDOF010000212.1:0-6872 GCA_043799015.1 Pseudomonadota bacterium
AGCTTTTCCGTCGCAATGCCTTCCATGATCTCCAACGCGCGACCGGAGCTGACTCCGGGTTTTCCTTCGCCCAGTATCTTCGCGGAAGGAAACATGTTGTACCGTTCCACTCTCTGCGGGCCCGACGATTCCTTGACCTGAACGAGAGTGCCCAGCGGGATCATTTTACCTTCGCGATTTCTTACCTGGAGCTTGCCTATGTCCCTGGCGCGCATCCGGAACGGCATATCCGCCTGAACCAGCAATTGCCAGGTCCTCCCGAATTTATTGAAATCATTTACGTAAGTCGATCCGAGGCTGGTCTGCATAGTATCGAAAACCGATTGGAGAGGTATGTTCAGTTTCATGACCTTCTCTCGGTCCACATCGGCGTACAACTGAGGCACCTGGGCCCGAAACGTCGCCATCACTTGACTCAACTCCGGGTGCGACGCCGCGGTGAGCGCGATCGAGTTGACCGCGGCCTCGAGGGCAACGAGGCCCTGGCTGGTTCGATCCTCGATCTGCATTTCAAAGCCGCTTGCCGAACCGACGCCGTGAATGGGCGGCATGGTGAACGGAAATATGACGGCCTCCTGAATCCTTGAAGCCTTCATGAAGAACTCGCCCATGATCGCCTGCAACGTTCGACCTTTAGGCAGTCTCTCATCCCACGGCACCAGTTCGATAAATCCACCTCCCAGGTTCGGCGCGTTGCCGTCGATGAGCGACCACCCCGGCACTAGGGTAAAAGATCCCACTCCGTCAATACTCTTCCAAACATCGCACAACCTGTCCATGACGGCCTTCGTGCGTTCGAGCGAAGCTCCGTCGGGCAGTTTCGCGTTGACGAGGATCAAGCCGTTGTCTTCATTCGGTAAAAAGCCGGTGGGGATGCGCACGAACCCTGCGTACGTCACGGCCGTCAATGCCAGGAATACGGCCGCGGTTACCGCCACACGCCTCACGCACAAGCCCACCAAAAAAGAGTAGCCTCTCGTAAGCCGATCGAACGCCCCGTTGAACCAGCGAAACAGCACGTTCTTCTTGCCTTCATGGGGACGCAGGACGAGAGCGCAAAGCGCGGGGCTCAATGTTAATGCGTTAATCGCGCTGAACATGGTGGTAAACGCGATGGTCAAGGAAAACTGCTTGTAGAGTCTGCCCGTGATCCCGCCGAGGAACGCCGCAGGCACAAACACGGCCATAAGCACCAGAGTGATGCCGATAACCGCGCCCGTAATCTGATCCATGGCTCGGATAGTGGCCTCTCGGGCGGGCAAACCATGTTGTCGCATGTTCCGTTCGACGTTTTCCACCACCACTATGGCATCGTCAACCACGATCCCGATGGCCAAGACCATACCGAACAAGGTGATCATGTTGATGGAAAAACCCATCAGCGACATCACTCCCAACGTCCCTATGAGGGAAACGGGAATGGTGATGGTGGGGATCAAGGTGGCCCGCCAATCCTGCAAGAAGATGAAGACCACAAGGAACACCAGGATGAATGCCTCGGCCAGGGTGACCATCACCTCGCGGATCGAGGCTCGGACGAACGCGGAAGCATCATAGACCGGTTTGTAATCCAGGCCTTTGGGGAAGCTTGCTTTCAGCTCCTCCATCGTCTTTTTCACCGCGTCGGCCACATCCAAAGCGTTGGCCCCCGGAGACTGGAAAACAACTATGGACGCCGAAGGAGAGCCTCGGAGCAACGACATGGTGTCGTAGGTTCGGCCACCCAGTTCCACCCGAGCCACGTCCTTGATACGGGTGATGCGTCCGCCTTCCGAAGATTTGACGATGATCTCCTCAAACTGCTCCACTTCCGTGAGCCGCCCCAACGTATCGACGGTCAACTGGCGATGTTGACCCGCCTTGGCGGGTTGTTGTCCTATCTGACCCGCGGCCACCTGCACGTTTTGCTGCCGGAGGGCATCGATCACGTCGCCGGTCGTGAGGCTGTTGTATTCCAGTCTGGTGGGGTCCAGCCAAATGCGCATGCCGTAATCTTTGCCGGGAAAGATGAAAATGTCCCCGACTCCCTTGAGGCGCGCAATGTGGTCCTTGATGCTTATGTTTGCATAATTGGCAAGATAAAGATCGTCGTACTGTTTATCCGGCGAATACAGACAAAACACTCCCACAAATCCGGTGGAGGTCTTCTTTGTGTTGACTCCCTGTCTCTGAACCGTCTCGGGGAGTCTCGGCATGGCGCGCTGCACGCGGTTCTGGACGAGTATGGCCGCGGTGTCCGCGTTCGTGCCCAACTCGAAAGTGATCCTCAAATTGTAGGACCCGTCGCTGGTACACGTGCTGCCCATATACATCATGTTTTCCACACCGTTCACTTCCTGCTCGATGGGGGAAGCGACCGTATCGGCAAGTACCTGCGGGTTCGCGCCGGGATAGCTTGCCGATACCTGGACCACAGGCGGAGCTATATCGGGGTATTGGGCCACCGGGAGAGTCAGAAACGCGACTCCTCCCGCAACGACTATCAGTATCGACAGCACCGCGGCAAAGATCGGCCTGGCAATGAAAAAGCGACTCAGCATGATCGGCGCCCCCGTTAGTTTTTCGAAGAAGACGCCGGCGCGGAAGGCGGCGATGATGCCTGCGCCGAAGCCTGGACCGGCGACACCTTGGCCCCCGGTCTAGCCTTCTGGAGTCCGTTGACGATTATTCGTTCCTCATTGTTCAGGCCTTCTTCTATCACCCGCATGTCCTCAACCAATTCTCCCGTGCGAACCTTTCGAGGTTCGACCACGTTATCGGAATTGCAGAGATACACGAACTTTCCTCCTTGTTCCTTCACAATGGCCGCATCGGGAACAAGCAGGCAAGGTTTCGTCTCCAAAGGTACTTTGACGCGAGCGAACATTCCCGCGTAAAGGATGCCGTCGGTGTTCTTAAATATGGCCCTGGCCTGTATGGTCCCGGTGGAAGGGTCTACTTTGGGGTCCGTGTAATCGAAAAGTCCCGTACGGGGAAAGCCGGTTTCGTCGGCAAGTCCCATGTAGACGGGCGTTTCGGGACCTTCGAGCTTGGAGTCGCCGCTGTTCCTAATCAGGGCCTTTCGTTTGAGTTTCAACAGATCGAGTTCACTTATGTTGAAGTACACGTATATTTGGTCATCGGAGACTACGGTGGCCAAAAGGACGTTCTCGTTCACTCCCACCAGGTTACCCACATCAATGCGATTCCGACTCACTCGTCCGTTTATCGGGGATTTGACGTGGGCGTATTCCATGTCCAATTTGGCCGTCTCCAAGTTGGCAATCGCTTGATCGACGTCGGCAGCGGCCATGTCACGGGCCGATTTCACGTCGTCCAGCTTAAGGCCGGTGACCACCTCTTTGCCTGCCAGGGGCGTATACTTCTCAAGTTCGATTTCTCTGATGCGAAGCGCGGCCCTCTTGAACTCGACGGCGGCTTTGGCCTGTTCCACCCTCCGGTGATACGGCCTTGGGTCGATGATGAAGAGCAGATCACCCGCATTAACGCGAGCCCCCGGCTCGAAGAGCATTTTATCGACATATCCTCCCACTCTCGTCCGTATGTCCACGGACTCAAGCGCGGCTGTGGTTCCCGTGTATTCCAGGTATGCGGTAACGTCCTTCTTCGTCGGAGGACTCAGGGTGACTTCCGGAGGAGGAGGGACCGGACGCGGAGGAGGCCCTCCGCAACCAAACAGCGACAGGCAGAGCATGGTTGTGACTATTGTCGATCCGATGACTCGCAAATGATTCATGGTGGTTCTCGCCTTATGCAGATGTTCCGTGCAAAGTCGGTTTAGTCTTGAAATAGGCTTCCAGCGTTTCCCTGGGAAATCCCAGCACGACTCGAACGTGCTCAAGCACGATTCGACGTATCCTATGAAGTTCTTCCGGACCGTACGCGGGCCAGTTCATGGCTCGATCTATCTCGGCTTGGGAGAAACGAAAAATGAATACCGGCCCCATGATCGTGAATGCCTGCAACTTGGTTTCCGGGTCGTCCGTTTCGAGATCGAGGATGGGCCCCATCAGAGAGCAAAGGCACCGATGCAAGGGGCTCATGACCCCTTCGAAGAGTATGTCGAAAGCTTCGGAGGGTTCGATTTGTTCACGAATGAATATACCCATCCATCTCTTGGATTCGGGGCTGCCCAGAACATTCTCAATAATACCGTCCAGCAACTCACAAACGAGTCCAAAGCGAGTCGCCGGGTCCGGATCGGTTTCCGCGAGGCTTCCATCGATCCGCGATATTACCGGATATGACCATGAACCCACGCTGTCGACGATGTGTCGGGCCACTGCAAGATACAACCCTTCCTTGCCGCCGAAATGGTACTGAATCGCGGCAAGATTCACCTTGGCCGCGTCCGCGAGACTTCGAGTGCTGACCCCGTCGAACCCGTACTTTCCGAACAGATCCACTCCCGCTTCAATGAGCCGTTCTTTGGCCTCACACGCTGCTTGACTCTTTCCGGACCGGTCGGTGGTATCTTCCACGGGCATGGGATCATCCTTGTTAATTGATTCAGTGCGACAATAATTCAAACGTTTGAGTTAGTCAAGCGTTTGAATTACTCCTCCCCCGCCGTCCTTTTATATAAAAGGGAACTATCGTCCTTTGCTATGGGTGGGCGCAGACTTCGAATTGTGGTCCTTTGCGAACCGAAGGAAGTCCTCGTAAGCTCGATCCAGGTCGAAGCCTATCTTATCCGAGTGAGTGGACAACCCCTGATGAAACCATCGGTACCATCGGTCGATCTTCATGGGGTCTTCCGAAATCAGCTCGTCGAAGAGCCACGTCCCGGGGTAAGGGGTAACCATGTTGACTTCCACGTAATCCGGGCGAGCCTCCCTGATGAGCTGCTTGGACATCTCCACGTCCTCCCGTGTTTCCTCCGGAAATCCTATCATAAAGAACGCGTGGGATTTGATCCCCGCGTTTCGGAGCAGTTCTACGGCCCGTTTCACGCGATCATTGGTTGTGCCCTTGCGGATCATTCGCAGTATTTTCGGACTGCCGCTCTCCACCCCCAAAGTGACTCGACGGAACCCCGCTTCGTGCATCGTTGCCGCAATTTCCTCATCCAGCGTGTCCACTCGCACGCCTCCTGTGAATTCGAAGCAGTTCAAACCTTCACCGATGAGTGCTTGGAGAAAATCCAGGGTACGCTTCTTTCCCAGGGTGAAGGTGTCGTCTATAACCTTCACGACTCTGCTCCCCGGTCTCGCGGCCTCGGACGCTTGGCCCGGATCCTCTGCCGCGGCCTTTAACATCTTGAGTTCCTTCAGCAACGAATCGAGGGATCGAAAGCGCACCCGCTTGCCCCATATGTTGCGGGAAGCGCAATATGCGCAGTCGAACGGACAACCACGGGAAGTCATGACGACTTCTCCGAAGTAGTGGGACCGGTCGATGAACGAACGGTCGGGTATGGGCAATTCGTCGATGTTGTCGATCAGTTCCCCCCTTGGGTTGATGTGGATGTGTCCGCTTTGGTTCCAAGCCAAAGATCGCGTGTCTCGGAAGTCCCCTTTCCCTGCCGTCGAATCCAGTATCGCGACCAATGCCGTCTCCCCTTCCCCCATTACGGCCATATCCGCGCTCGTGTACGCCAAGCTCTGTTCAGGGAGGACGGTGGGGTGGCTCCCGCCCAGGACCACCGGGACCCCATGGGCCTTGAGTCGGCCCACCATAACCCGCGCAGTGTCCATATTACCGGAGTTGCATGATATTCCCACCAGATCCGGGTTTTCGTCCATGATCCGCCGCTCAAGCTCCAGCCACAACGGATGGGAGTGGTCTTCCAAGACGCGGATCATCCTCGGGATGCCGTCATGCATTACGGTTTCGGGGTCGGAGGCGGCCCCTTCAGGCGGGACCAGGTCAGGGACGCTCACGTTCTCGCCATCCACAAGGACCACGTCATGCCCCCCCACGTCACGTGCGTACGTGGCTAAAGACAGGAGGTTAAGCGGATATGTCTTCATTTTCGGGGTGGTCACGCCAAAAAGGGCGTAGAATGGGGGGCGAACCAAAACGGCTTTCATATCGGGCGGGGTCCTTCCAAGGGTGGTTTGACGGTCTGCTTTTCGGCGGCAAAAGCCGGCCGGTCCTTATTTGTCCGGCGCATCAGTGATGCCGCATGGTGAGGGCCTTCAACATATCGACGAACGAATCGACCCTCCGGTCCCAGGAATGTTCCCGAATCATCATGGACATGACCATATGCCTCTTGGACCGCGGGGGGTTACGGATCATTTCCCGGGCCTTCTCCACCAGGTCTTCCACATCGCCGTGCGCGAAAACGCTACCAAAGCCGGTTTCCCTGACAAGCTCATTCTGAAGAATCGGCTCCTCGGCAAGTACCGGAAGACCGCCACGCAGGTAATTGAAGACCTTGGTCACGTCATTATCGAACGGATAGGGCCCGGTGGCAAGAGCAAGCCCGATGGATGCGCAACGAACATGGTCCCACACCTGCGACTCGGGAAGCTCCCCATGATTGGTCACCTCGGGGCATAAGGCACTTGAGGAATCACCGCCGTACATGATCGCTTTGTTCAGTCCCACAGTGTGGATGGCCGCGACCCTTTTCAGGGCGCTCGCGGCTTCGTTTACGATGCGAACCATTCGCGGAGCGGCCAGGCTTCCGAGGAAAAGTACCACCGGGGCTTCCGACGAATACGGATCCGAGGCGAAGGAGGGAATCTCAGCCGGGCAACCATTGGGCACCAGGTGAATGGGAATACGGGGTCCGTACAACCTGCGCCATCGTTCGGCATTTTCCTCATTATTCATTATCAGTGCGGACGCGCGACGATTGATGAGGTCCTGACACTTCAATAGCACGGCCCGAAAGGGTTCGTCACGCTCAGGAAGCCGTTCGT
>JAZDOF010000145.1:0-11064 GCA_043799015.1 Pseudomonadota bacterium
AAGTCTTTGCTTCAAACTTGGTGAGAAACTACCGATCACGCTTCGGACTGTACGCGTGTTCCGCCATCATGTATAATCACGAATCGGAATGGCGAGGACCCAACTTTGTAACGAGAAAGATCACCCTGGGCGCTGCAAACATCAAGTGCGGAAACTCCGATCTCTTGAAAATGGGGAACATCGACGGCGTGCGGGATTGGAGTTATGCGGGCGATTTCATAGATGCAATGTGGTTTATGATGACCGCCGATCAACCAAGGGATTACGTATTGGCATCCGGAAAGCTGCATTCGGTCAGGGATGTGCTGAATATCGCGTTCGGTCGAGTTGGATTGAAGTGGGAGGACTATGTTCAAAGCGAAGCTTCTTTCGCTCGGCGCAAGGAGGGCAGCGCTCTTATAGGCGACACTTCCCTGATTCGCAAGGAACTCGGTTGGACGCCCAAACTTGAATTCGAGGACTTCATAACCCTAATGGTGGATAAGGATATGGAGAGGGTGGAAGCTGGGGTGACCGACCGGACAGAAGTCGTGGTTCCCACCGAACATCGGTAGTCCCGAATCATGTACCGCGCGACCAGCGCCTCCTTAATGCGGTGAGGCAAGACATGCTAGAACGGCCAATAGGCATAATGACCCGTGATCGGAAACCAACCGAATAGTCGGTTCAAGATGAGGGCCACGTCAAATGACAAGACAGAGCCTCTGGGTTTTCCGCCCCAGACCCAGCCCCAGGGAATTATTATCCAAGCCAAGAACAGCCGGAATTTTTTCGAAGGCAGGCGACATCAATGCGTAGCTGGAAATCAAACAAACGCGCCATGCGCGCTTGGCCATATAAGAATCGCGAAACTGTAGAACTTATGTAAGGAGGCTGATAATCCTCTTCGCTGTTGCGTCCCATGTATACACCTTTCTGACATGTTCGGCAGAATTGCGTGCCTTCTCCTTGGACGCATCGAGGTCCTTTGTCGCTGTACGCAACAGTCGGCGGAGGTGCTCGTACGATGGATTAGCCCATTTTGTGCCGACATAGGGCGGAGTGGAATCCGCGGCTATGAGTGAATCAATTTCGATAAGATAAGCGTTTTCGTCGTTTAGAAAATCCAAGTGAGCACCCCAACGGGTTGCAATTACCGGCAGACCGCATGCCATGGCCTCCAGGAAAGGCATACCCCAACCTTCTCCTCGAGTCGGTAACACGAAGCAATCGGCGCTGCGATACAAGGCGGCCATCTGCTCGTCGTCCAGGCGATTGTTTATGGAAAAGAAAACCTTGCCGCCTTTCTTTCTTAACTTAAGTTCGGCTATGCGCCTAGAGACCTCCTTGGGATCCGCGCTCCAAACTTTGCAGAATAGTCCCACCGGCTCATCAATTCCGAATTCATCGTTAAAGGCTGTAATCAGCAACTCCGGAGCCTTTCTATCCCGCCATTCAAAAACGGAAAGAAAGGAAAAGATCTCTTCATTTCGGTATGAAGGCCCTTGCGGCGTATAGCATTCCGGATCCAAGCCCAGCGGTACCACTCGGATTGGTGCCGTGACACCGGCATTGGAAAAAGTATTTACATTAAACGATGACGGCACCCACACCTCGTCCATCAGGTTGCATTGTGTCACCCATACCTTCGGCAGGCCGTCGGACTCGAACATCGTAAAGCCCACTCGGTATTTGCCGCGACCGAATTCAAACACATCGGCTTGAGCGTACACCACCACGGTGTCATCCGGCGATGCAATCCTTTTGCTCATTCGCAGAAGAGTCGAGTCGTCATTGACGGGGGCCTCTTCAACGGGAAAAACAGTTCCCGGTCCGTAGGCGTAACGGTATATCACCTCGGCATTGTTTTGTTCCAGCGCAAGGGCGATATGTCGTGAAGTGAATGCATAACCGATGGGAAAATTGAGAATAGATCGCCAAATTAATCGGTTAGCCCGTGCAAACGCCATTAGGACGCCCTCCATCCGAACAGAATACCGGAAAAAGACTACTCACCAAGCACCAAGAAAGCCCAATCGCTGTTCAATCGGCCCTGTAGATGTGCGTGCTCTTCTCACCACTCCTCACGTGGCGATGGAAGGACCTCATCATGTCGCCAAGATCAATTGTAGTAGTGTCTTCAGGTGGCGCACCGGTATTGGGGGGCGCAATCGAGAAACCCATTCGGTGCAAGCGGCTGCGAACGAACCGGCTTATCTTCCTGCCGCCTCTAAAGAAAGTCGCTCTTGGTCCTTCTTCCACCAAACACTCGGCGCTGCGGTGGGTAAGGGTACCGGCTCGAACCATAACTCTACCTACGGCCGCGAGGGTTCTGTACACCACCCGCTCAACGATTGACAACCCCTCGGGCCGCGCGTCCTCGGAAACGTTCCCCTGTTGTCGTGAGACGCGGTTCCGTCGATCGGCTATGGCCGAATCGCCTGTGGCCCCTAAGAGAGGCCTCAGGCTTAGTGCCGAATGTCGCCACGTAAAATTGGAAGCCACGAATTGCCTTGCCGCTTCTTCCATGGAATGCTTGTCATGGGTCGGCATGCAGCGTGCTGCTGCAAAAGCATCTACAAGGGACGTAAGGGAGGGTTCCCACCACCGACCTACATCTGTGAACCCCTTGTCTGCGTAATCGGCATCCACTTGAGTCCCGGAAATCGTCAGGCAATTCGTTCCCTTGATGAAATCGGCGGTGCCGCCGTAATTAGGTACTATGGTCAGGGTGCCGCAAGCCATGGCCTCGAGGATCGGAAATCCGAACCCCTCGCTACGTGAATTTAGAAAGAACGCATCGGCCCCTCGATAAAACTCAGCCATTTCGGAAGAACTCACACGACCCCTAGGTTGAATAACCCTGATATTATGGTCGTCGTAAAAGAAGGTTCGAGTCGCCTTGTAGGCTCTTGATCGTGTCGGTGGACCGACAAATGGCAGGGGCCCGATATTGGTCCCATAGATAACGAGATCGGCATTCCTTGGGGCCCGTTCCAGCCAAGCGCGAATGGTAACGTCCAATGCTTTACGATGTTGGTTTGCACATACGGTCAGAAAGGTAAATTCCGACTCGAAGTCGTAGCGCGGACCCCATGGATGAAATACGTCCGTCTCCACACCGAAAGGCAGATATGAAACCTTTCCCGGGACATATTTTTCGAAAACCTGAGCATTCCATCGTGACGGCACAAACACCCGCCCATACCCGTTGATCGCATCAATCCACCGTTTAGGTAACTTATCGGTCTCCCAGACGGTACAGAGGTAATCGGCCTTGATCCCGGGATGCGCCATCACCATTCGAGGGCCTTCGGGTCCGGTAAGGCCGTACCTTCTGAGATACAAGGCCAAGTGTTTGTTGATGATGTTCCAAGAGCAATCCGGGTATTCCCCATCGTAACTCTCAACGAAATTCAATCGGCCGCGCACATGGTTATTGAGCAAGCGCCTCTTGTTACGGTCCAGCAACTGTTGCTTCTTTTCGCTCATGTGTTCGTCCACCGATGAGGAAGCCTTGTGAAGTATTTGAGCCGACTGGTCGTATACCGATCGAAATCCCGCGTAGGACAGCCTGAAACCGAGATCCACATCTTCGTGGTAAAATTCGAAGGCATCGTCCAGAAGACCGACTTTTTCGAGGGCGGCGCGCGGGAAAAGCGCGCAGGTATTTTCTACGAATTCGGATTCAAGTATTAGCGGCCGGCCGTTGGGTGGCGCATAGTCGTGTTCAATTCGTAGCGTCGATAAATTACAGGTAGTCCTGTAGGCTAAGTGTTGGTTCCCGCTACAAAGCAACAGTTGTGTGGGAGCCACGGCGCCCACGTTTTTTTCGGCCTCCGCGATTCCCACCAGTTGGCGGCACACCGGCGTAAGGAACTCGATGTCATTGTTTGCCAAAAGGATGTAATCCGCCCCTCTTGACAGCGCATGCTCCATCCCGATGTTCGCCGCTTCGGTGAACGTGCATTGGCGATTCGTTTGAATGACGTTTACCCCGAGCTTGCGGCACAACTCCTCCGTTCCGTCGGAGCCGCCCTGATCAACAACAAGAACCTGAGTAAACGGCAGATCGATCGTAGGGAGCATTGCCGACAACAACCGGCGGCCTCGATAACTCGGTATTATCATGGAAATTCCGCTCACGCTCGGCATTGTCGGTTTCTCCACCACGGATTTGTACGCGTTCTATGCAAAATCACGCCTTCCATACACGTCCCTAGAACGGACGATATCATCCTCACCAAAGCAACCGCCGAAGCCAATCCGGAAGATTGGATTGCGCCGGCGGAAGCCCCCGGCATCCGCATGCTCAAGAGCTTTGCCAAGACCCTGAGGGCCCACGGACGGGGTATACCAGCCTACTACGAATACAGCATCTCAACCGGACCATTATAGGGAACCAATAACAAAATAAAAACGTTGCAGCGCTAGGCATACGGCTTTCGGGATCGAGCCTTCTTCATGCTCCGTATCTACGCCCTTCACTCAACCAGGTACGAACTGGTGGGATGAGGAACCAAAAGTGTTAGGTGCGAACTTACGCGAAGAGCCAGATAGGTTCATTTACGCCATTCCAGGAGAGGGTCGCCCTGGCGGCTTCAATAATTGCCCCGTCGCAAGACATTTATAGGCCATTATGAGCCCTGAATCAAGACCCGACTCTCCCCAAAATCCACTGTCACTTCAGCTGCACTGCCCGTGTAGGCCTTCGGTATGAGGCACTCGTCCGCACAAATGCGCCGCTTCACCTTTGTTCGCCGCCGGTCCTACCGGAGGGGAGGTGAAGAATGCGTCACCGTATTTGCGAGATCTTGTTCTTTGCCGCTTCCAGGTAATCCTCGTCAATTTCGAAGCCTACCATGCCTACCCCCAAGCGGGCGCAAGCGACCGCGGTATGGCCTATACCGAGGAACGGATCCAGAACCATGGAGACCTTTTCCAGTCCGTGCAGCTTGATGCACATTTCCACGAGTTCCGGCGGGTAACCAGCCGGATGGGGCCGCTCCGAAGCACGGTTCTGGATTGTCGAGTAGGGGATAAACCAGGTATTGCCGCGGCATCGGACCCCCGTCCCTGCCGATTTCCAGCGGGTCACGTTGGACTTGTCCTTGTAAGGCACCCCGACGGCAAGCCGGTCAAGCTCAACCTTGCCGGAGTGCGTAAAATGAAAGACGTATTCGTGGGTGTCGGTAATGAACCGTTTGCTGTTGATCGGCTTGAAATGACCGACATTGAGGGAGACGGCTTCACCGTAACTATTGGCCTCGATGTAGATCGACTTGACCCAATGGAACACGTTTTGAAGCACAAAGGTATCCCGCAGCCTTCCGGCTACGTCCATGGGGACCCAAGGGTCGGAAGGCTTGGACCCCATATTGAGAAACAGCGAGCCCTCGGGCTTCAGAACACGCTTAACCAGCCAGCCCCAGCGAGACATCCATTCCAGATAAGCGTGCCTCGGCACTTTGTCGTCGTACGCACCGTACTTAACGCCGATATTGTACGGAGGAGAAGTGACGACAACGTCAATGCTCGAAGGGGCGAGCAGGTTCTCCATCCCATACAAGCAATCACCCTGATAGAGGATTATCGGGGCCCCGGGTCCGGGCTCGAAGCGTGCAAAGAGCTCCGGGGAGCATGAATCCCTATTCTCCGGCGTCAAAGTACACTCCCAGCTCCTCTATTCGTCGATCCCGTATTTCTTGATGATAGCCGCCACATGCTCATGTTCGCCGCCCACCGCCAAGGCAAGGGCTGAGGCCCCATTCTTGGCCTTGGCCTTCGCATCCGCCTTTCGGTCGAGAAGAAGCCTTACCATGGCCGCATGGCCCTTGGCTGCGGCGAGCATGAGAGGCGTGAGACCGTCATTTTGGCCGGCATTTACATCCGCGCCCTTATCCAGCAGGAGTGCCGCGACTTCCGTCCGTCCTTCCGACGCCGCCTTGAGAAGAGGCGTCTCGCCCGTCTTGTCCCGTGCGCCGCCCACCGCTCCGGCTTCGATTAGCGTGCTGACGAGGTCTTTGTGCCCATGAAATGCGGCCAGCATGAGTGCGGTCACCCCGTTGTCCTCCGCGGCATTCACATCGGCTTTCGAGGCTATGAGCACTTTGGCCACGTCGGGATGGCCGGGAGCGGAATTCTTGATGAGCGGCGTTTCCCCCGTTTCATCGCGTTCGTTGGGATCGGCCCTTTTTTCCAGAAGGAACTTGAGCACGTCCGCATGCCCCATGAAAGACGCCAGCAGAACCGACGACATGCCTTGCTGTCCCTTCTTGGAGAAGTCCGCGCCCTTTTCCGCAAGGAATGTGATAACCGGCATCGAGCCGCCTGCAACCGCCTTCATGGCAGCCGTCTCGCCGTCCTTATCCACGGCGTGCAGCGACGCCCCTTTTTCCGACAAGAGCTTCAGCATTTCCAGGTTGCCCCTGTACGCGGCTATCATGAAAGGGGTGATGCCTGATTTTTCAGCCGCATCAACCTCGGCACCGGCTTGAATGAGAACCTTGGCGGCTTCGGGACGGCCTGCGGCCGCGGCCTTTATCAGCGGCGTCTCACCATCGTTGTCCCTTGCGTCCACCGAGGCCTGATTGGCGAGAAGCAGTTTCACCACATCGGTTTTACCGAAAAAGGAGGCCACCATGAGCGGCGTGAGACCGTTGGAATTGACTGCATTGACATCCACGCCCTTTTCTATGAGGGCTTTTACGGCTTCCGCCTTCCCCTCTCCCGCGGCCTTGATCAAATCGTCCGTTTCCGATCCGTAGAGCGGAGCGGCGGCGGCAATACAGAGCACCAGACAAAGAGCGATCCTATTCATGTCGGATTTCCCCACAAGAAAAAAGTTGTTGATTCGTTCCGCGGCCGTTCGAGCCCTTTCGCATCCGTGTCCCAGCCCTGACGACCAACCTGAAAAGGCGTCGATTTCAAACGATGATGCGCACGCCTCTGCTTTCGGCCCTTTTGAAGTACCACTCCATGATGTTTCCGGGCGGTTGTTCCTGCTCCGCTTCAGGCCTCGGCAGGAGCGTTATAGCTTCCGAGGGGCAGGTCTTCGTACAAACCCCACAGCCGATACACCGTTCGGACTGTACCACAAACCCGCTATCCGTCCGGGTAATCGCCGCAACGGGGCACCGTTCGTCGGCGCATACGCCGCATTCGATACATGTGTCGGTATCGACCGAGGCGACATAGGCGCTGCCGGCAACCAGAAACGGGGCGTTGAAGTGTTTCATGCCGAGCAGCAGCCCGCAGCAACAGGAACAGCAGTTGCACACGAACATCTGGTGGCTTTTCACATTGTAGGTTGCATGCACCAAGCCCTCTTCTTCGCAATCGGCCATGACTTTGAGGGCTTCTTCCATTGATATGATACGACATGTAGCAAACTTGTCGAACGCGCCTTCCTGCTTGGAAAAGGCCAAACAGGTTTCCAGCGTGTGCTTGCACTCATGCCCTTGAAGAGCCCTCTCTTTGCGACAAATGCACTCGGACAACTGGAACGATTTGGCGGATTCCAGCATCTTGCGGATATCCTCGTACGGGTGTACTTGATGCTCGGCCTTAACCTGAGCGTTGATCGGAACCACTCGCATGAGCGCCGGACCGTGGCCGCCCAGAATCGGCATGAGAGCCGGGGCGTATTCCTCAATGAGATCCGCAAGCTCCTTGTCCAAGCGGGGCTCCTGGAATTCGTATATTCCTACCACAAACGGCACGGCGAGATATACTCGACGGTCTTTCGTTTTGGCCGTCCCGATTTGGCCCTTTCTCACCATCGAATCCAGGACGGACTCCATTTCCGCTGTGGGAATTCCCAGGCGATTTCCAATTGCTTCGGCCGTCTCCGGAATCGGCTTCAGGTCTAGGGCCATAGCCGCCTCTTCCGGAGAGAATATCTTCTTAAGGATTCTGAGCTCGACCCCGCTCTCCGTGGGCGGGAAGCCGTTGGGCATTTGATGCAACTTTTCAGCCAACTGCTTGTACACTTCTTCCATTATAGAGTAGTCCTTTCGATGGTCATTGACCGGTTTACGGTAAGCGTTCATCGCAACCTATTCGTTACACTCGGAAAATCAAACCACAAGGCCACCAAGACACAAAGGGACATGGAAAGTAATCGTTCACCACGAAGACACGAAGGCACGAAGAAATCAAAGGTCAATAATCTTCAGAAACCTTCCGGCCGATCCGGCTTCCGGATTCGAGGTCGGACGCCGATTGAGGGGCAGGCGTTCATGTGTCATTTCAACTCCTTCTTCGTGTCTTGGTGCCTTCGTGGTTTGGTCTTTTCGGATTCAAGAGTCGTTCCCGGTGAACGGTTACCATGGAAAACGGTATATGATGTCCGATTCGGGTAAGAACCGGGGCCGCCGACAAGTTTCCGGGAGCCTTCGTTGTTCATCCTTTGTCCGTTCCCGCCAACGATTCCGGTTAGCGGATGCGGCCCGCTCGATCACCGGAGAATGATCATGGGTCCTAATTATCGAGATATGCACGCGCCTGAGCGGACACCGTGGGACTCACGGCCGCGGTCACATGGTCCGTGATATGTACAAGTGCGGAACGCACCTTGGCTTGCAGATCCGGCTTCAGTTTCCTGCACATTTGGAACGTGTTGAGGAGTCGCCCGGCCGTATAGTCGTTGACCGAAGACAGTCGAACGATGGTATCCGCGATCCAGGCTATGCCTTGATCCGTCCAGACCATTTTGTTATTCACCGCCATGGACAAGAATAACGCCCTTGTCCAGGTGGGCTGATTCAAGTCGAAGGAAGGTTTGCGTTCCTCGGCCGCGATCATGTCGAAGACGTCGGGTCCGGTTCCGCCGGCCACAACTCTCAAGTAATTGGCGTACCCGCTAAGATGTCCGTGCCATTTGTCGTATACCTCCTTGAGTACCGGGAGTCGATCCGGGGATGAGCTTCGGTTCAAGGCGAGAAGCGCTGCAACTCTATCGGTCGCGGAAACGGCCCTGCGATAGTGATTCATGATCAACTCGCGGCTTTCCTGTGTGTCTTCGACGACGATCAAATCAAGGAGCACGTTCTTGAGCACCCGGTCCTCTATGCCGTCTGTCGGCAACTCGGGCGAGCGGTAGGTATCCAGGGAATGAAACAAGGCCGTCAGCTTATCATGATGGGTCCGGTTCACAGCGTTCATCAGTTTGGAGCGAGCCGCGACCAGTTCGGGGAACCACACGGCGTATTCTCGGTCGATGGGCTGCTCTTCAATGCGGAGGAGGTAACCTTTCAAGCCTGCCGGAAGGGTTGGGTCCTCCAAGAGACTGCCGTATACGGACAACCAGTCCGCACTGATCTCATGGTCGGCATTTTGGAGCAGCTTGATCCGTTCGCGGTCGGTAAGGCGCCGCATGGCCTCGACTCGGTTAAACAGGTTTGAATCAAACCTTGCCTGAGCGGCGAGGGTTTGGGTCGACGCGTCCGTTACCTCGAAGGTCCCGTAAAACGAATAATCCCGGTTGAGTGAAGCGAACGCCGGGACTACGGGTATGTGGTCCAATGACAATTCCTGTTCTTCCAGCGTAAGCTCCAACACGCGATGGGACCCGACGATGTCCATCCCCGGTTGATCCACCAACGCAAGTTCAATAGGAATGTGAAACGGGCCCTCTCCGTCGTTCGACTGCTGGACAAACCGCAAGGTAAAGCGTTGTGCGGACGAATCGTACGAGGTGGAGGCCTTTACTTTGGGGTACCCGACGGTCTCCAACCATCCCTTCCTAAATTGCGAGAGATCTCGGCCGGAGGCTTCCTCGAAACACTCGAAGAACTGGGCCGTATGGGCGTTGGAGTTCCGGTACCGGGAAAAATAGAGTTCTCTGCCGGCAATAAAGGCCTCCGCGCCTATGATCAGTCGAAGCATGCGGATTACGTCCGCGGCCTTAACATAGGTAACGCCGTCTATTAGGTCGTCGGGGTTGTCAAAACCTTCACGCACTATCCTGCCGGCCCTACCGCTATCCTCAATCACCAACGGACCCAGGAGAGGATTACGAATGCCGTCCACCTGAGCCAGCCTCATGAACGTCGGGTCGAACATGTCCCCGAGAAAACTCCGCTCCACATCCACGGTGTACGCCTCGTTAAGCCATACGTCGAACGGGGTTTCCATGGTGGTTTCGCTGCCGCATTGATTGTGTTCGAATTCATGCACTATGACGCCGTGGGCGTATATCAGCCCGGAATCCGGGGTGTGTTCGTCAATAAGCGCGGCATCGGTTACGATGGTGGTATTGCCGACGTTTTCCATACCGCCGAAATTGGATTTGCTCATGCATATGGTTCGGTACGTGTCTCCTGCATATTCATAGCCCTGAGTCCGTTCGATCCAGATGACGGCACGCTTGAGGATATCCATGGGGACTCGTGCTCCGTCGACGCGGCCGGGCGGTACGAGATACTCCAGCCGAACGGTTCTTCCCGACGGATAGGTAACGTGGTCCGTTAGAGCGTCCCACGTTCCCGCACAGACGAGGAATAGGTACGGGGCCATGGGTACCCTATTATGAAAGGTGATGACCCGACGGGATGGGTCGCCCGTTTTTATCACGGGAACTCGATCCGGGTTCGTCTCCAAGCAGATATCGCCGTTGCTTATCATGTGCGTGTATCGAGCGTCCCCTTCGATGGTGACGGTCATTGTACACTTGGCGCGGCAGTCGTCGAATACGGGCATTATCCGTTGGAAGCCCCATTGCTGACATTGGGACATATACTGCTGCGGAGCGCCCGGAGGCGTGACATCCTTATAGATTCCCTCCAGCACATTGTCCGTGGGAACGCATCTTGTCACGGTTCTTACCAGGAATCTCTCGCCGACACGGACAAGCCGCGGCAGGGAAACGGAAAGCTTGTTCACCTCCCGACAGTAAGCCCAGGTAAGTCTTGTACCGGTACCGACGGGCACCGTCGCGGCGTCGACCCATTCGACCGACATTACCTCCAGGTCTTTCGCATCCGGTTCGATGAGCTCAAGGTCGGTCTTGGCCGTCATGTCCATGCAATTGACGGCCTCCACGTAGTCCTCGACAAAACTGATGCCGATGGTGAGGTGGTTGAG
>JAZDOF010000259.1:0-4325 GCA_043799015.1 Pseudomonadota bacterium
TCGAACGCGACCCCTTTAAGAGGGGCAAGAGAATCCTACGGTTGATGCGAAACAAGGGGGTGTTCGTCAAACCGTGCCCCGGCACGAAGGAATACGTTTGCTGCGGCCTGCTGATCATCCACATCGGCCAAGGGTGCCCGATGGATTGCCGGTACTGTGCGCTTCAGGCGTACTTCAACCGGCCCGTCCTGGAGGTATTCGTAAATATCGAGGAAATGCTCGCGGGCGTGGAGTCACACATAAGAGCCCACCCCGGCCGGTTCCACCGTTTTTGCACCGGGGAATTCACCGATTCCCTCGCTCTGGATCACATTACCGGGATGACGTCGCGTCTGGTGAAGCTGGTCTCCGGATTCTCCAACGCGTCCTTGGAAATAAAGACGAAAACCACAGCGGTCGATCATCTCTTGGATCTTAATCCACGCGGTCGCATCATACTTAGCTTTTCAGTGAACGCTGAAAGAGTGTCGGTCCGCGACGAGATTCGAGCCGCGTCCATAGGAGATAGGGTCCTTGCCGCCGCCCGTGCGGAGCGGCATGGATACCGCCTCGGCTTTCACTTCGATCCGATCATTCCGTTTCACGGATGGGAACAGGAATACTACCGAACCATCGACACGATTTTCGCCAATGTGAATCCTTCCAAGGTTGCTTGGATATCGCTGGGTGTTTTGCGCTTCGTCCCGGACTTAAAACAAATCGCGCTCACCAGATTCGGACCGGTGGATTATTTCCACGACGGATTCATCCGGGGCCTTGACGGCAAGTCCAGGCTTCCGGTCACTCGTAGAATCGAGATATATCGTCGCTTGGCCGATAGGATAAGGGCACACGCGCCGCAAACCATCATCTACCTGTGCATGGAATCTCCCCACGTGTGGCAGGAATCACTCGACATGATCATGGAGTCCAATGAGCAACTGGCGGCTCTCCTGGACGTCGGCGCGGCCGGGAGGTGAACCCGGATTCGTTCACCGCAATGGAAAATGAGCCACAAGTAGCTGAAAATTATAGGGGATGAAGGTCCTTCCCCCGTAAAGGCATTTTCCATAGGAAGACTCCCATGATGTTATGTCAATAACCTTTCGTGGTTGCTTCGGCCCTGGGATGAGGCTCGACGCGATTATCGGCTCTGCACCCGCCTCTCACGTGCATGTCTTGTAAAAGGGCGACGGATTACGTAAAAAAGAATAGAGGGGTCCCGATAGTTCCCCGTGACGGGTGAACAACGGACCACAACGACGCGGATAGATCAAGGTAATCAAATCGCACGCAGCGGCAAGCTTCGGTTCACAGGGACCACGGGGCCTTATTCCAAATGGTACGAGCCCTTTCATCAGGATTTGCGCTATGTATACTGCTTCTTGTCGGTTTGTCCATCGGTCAATCCAGCCCAAGGCCGGCCCCCGACTGCGATGAAGTTCACAAAGTCCTTGAGGACAAACGTCGTAAGCTCACCGACTATGTCCAAGCGCTGGAAAAGTTTCAACAGCAGGGCGACATGGAGCTGGCCTGGGTTTTTAGTCACAAAATCAGTCGAATGATAGATGAAATCCGGGTGCTGGAACAAACGGCCTCAAAATGCCCAAAACCGTCCAAATCCCTGTCCGAACAGGGTATCGGTCCGGCAAAAAACGATCCGGCCCTATACTCCGATAAGAGCTGCGACGAGTTGCGCACGATGTACGTTCAGATCGTCCGTCGGTCACACTCGCTGGAACGACGTGAACACTCGTTCCTTTCACAGCTTACTCCTGAAGAAGGGGCCTTTCTGGCAGCAGCCAGACAGGACCTGAAGAATCTTGAGGAACTTATGAAAACACGTTGTCCGCCGGACCCCCCAAAAAGACGACGCCCCTCGGCCCCCAGCGTCCCCAATCTTAGGAATTCCATCGGACGGTGAGGGAGCTGTATTTCGAATTTCCAAGTCCTAAAATCCGGGACCGCACTCAAACAAGAGGGTTATGCCATGGACGAGCACCATTCATGTGAAAGTTGCTCCGCTTCGCGCGGATGTACATCGCGGCACACTGAGGAGCAACAAGCTGAAGAGATCGGCGCAGGAGCGTTCCTGCTGATAGCGGGCGTCATCATCGTGCTCCTGAGCGCGGTTTTCAAGTGGCTTTTTTGAAAAAACATAAGGGGTTGGTTTGTATGTACCGGTAGCCGAAAGTCGGTTACGTCGTTCCCTCTCCAACGGCCCCAATACCTCGACCGGTCGGAAACCTTGTTCCAAGTATGGCTATTTTCGGTCGTTTATGATAGACTTCTAATCTACTACTCCATAAAACCCAAATAACATATGGAGGTCGCTGTCATGAGGTTTGGAGTCAAAGTCGCAACCATAGCTTCCATCCTGGCACTATGTTGGGCACTCACCGCGGGAGCGGTCGGCTATGAGCGCGTGCCGGTGGGAAAGGCAACGGAGCCGGCCGGGTCATCCGACGTGAAACCCGGTACTAACGGGAATTCCAAGGGAAAGCCCTGGTCTTTCTTGGAAAACTACCCGACCTATTTGGACCAAGTGGCCGAAGCCGTTCGAGATGTACTCGGGCAATTCGGGTTGAGTTCCAACAAAGAACGGTAATCCGACCGGATCCGGCGAGAGATTCACCATGAAACGCTTTTGGACAATGCTTTTTGCTGTTGTGCTTGCAACGCCGTACATCCAATGCACCGCTTTCGGGGCGAGCATGGATAAGGAGTTGTACGAGCGTGCCAGAAGCTCTCTCGAGTCCGGGAATCCGGATGCCGCGGCGCGTTTGCTCACGGAAGCCATCAGAAGCGGCGGGGAGAATTACCACTATTACAACGACCGCGGCGTGGCTTACAAACGTATGGGCAACCAAGAAAGCGCCCTTGCCGATTATAACAAATCCCTGCGGCTCAAGCCCGATTATGCCAACGCTCTTAACAACCGCGGGATGATCTATCTTGACCGCGGGATGTTCAAAGAGGCCGTTGAGGATTTCACCAAGGCCATTGAATCAGGCGGTTCGTCGGGAAAGGTGCTTACGAACAGGGGATTCGCCTATGCCCGTTTGGGGGACCATGAGAACGCGCTGCGGGATTATCGAAAAGCCGTTGCTCTAAAACCGACGGATAACCGAACTTTTCGATTCATGGCCGATTCTCTCGAGCAGACCGGTGAACCGGAAAAGGCCGTCAAGATGTATCAGTTGGCGGTGGGCATTGAGAAGGACACCTCTATCCGGGCTCAAATAGAAGAACGTATTGCCGCGATGGAAAGCGGTCGATCAAAGGGCCGGGCCGCTCAGACCCCAAACAAGCCCGCTGAGGACACCGGAGCCCCGGCCGCCGCCGCCATTGCAGCGCCGCGGTCAATGAGCACAACACCAAAAGTGACGGCAATTCAGGCGCCTAACAATAAACATCAAGCTAAAGCCCCATCCGCTTCCGCTTCCGAATCCGGAATCAAACCGCTTCAACGATCGACGGACACGCCTGCCGAACCTGTACGGGACTCGGGCATCGGCGATATTGCCGCGCTTGACACGCTCAGCAGATCTAAGGCAATGGGGAAATTCTCAAAGGTGTCAGGTGAATTGTACCTTCAAGGCCGGCAGCTCTTGGATGCCTCACAACCGCACAAGGCACTGATACGATTGGAGGATGCCCTTCACCTTGCCAGGCGAAACAAGGACGCATATTGCACGGCCTGGTGTCTGCTTGAAATTGGTCGGGTTCACGCTGCGATCGGAGATCATCTTAAATCGCAAGAATCATTCACTAAAGCCCTAAAGCTCTTCGGAGAGCTCAAAGCGGGAGATGAGCAAATCCTGGTACTCACGGACCTTGCCGCCTCCGACAAGGCCTCGGGGAACCAAAAGAAAGCCGCGGAACACTACCTTCGGGCCGGCAGCATAGCCATGTCCGCAGGACATTCCCGTTTGGCCGAAGCCATAGACGATTTGAGACTTGGAAGAAGTAGACGGCCGCCCGAACCACGGGCAAAAGCCGATCCGGTGCGGAATCAAACGCCGAGTGAGAAGCCTAAAGTTGAATCCGGTGCCGTTCAAGAAGGCACCCCAAGGCGGGCGACGGCCGTAGCTGCACCTGATTCCGGCACAAAGCCCGTATGGGGGCGACAAAAGGAAGAACCTGCGGCGCCTACCACATCTCCTGTGCCGGTGCCCGTCGATAAGGCATCCGCAAAGCCCGCTGCGGCCGTTATCGACCGGGAGCAAAAAGAGCCCGAGAAAAGAAAATCGGATACCGAGGTCTTCAGTGCCGGCGCCGGCCGTGACCTTATGGAACTGGAGGTGGGGCGTTCCGGGAACCGGAGGGGCCTGCAGGAATACTTG
>JAZDOF010000309.1:0-5687 GCA_043799015.1 Pseudomonadota bacterium
CGCCACAAGTGTGCGTTTGAGCGAAGTCGGCCGCATTCGTACCTGAAAAGGCCATGCCGGTGATCGTCAGGGGGACAGAGCCCGTGTTGGACAATGTCACCGTCTTTGCAGCACTGGCCGTCTTGAGCATCTGGTTTCCGAAGGCCAGACTTGCCGGAGCCACACCGCCAATCGGCACGGCACCCGTACCGCTCAGGGATACATGGAGGGCAGGACTCGCCGGATCGTTGCTGCTGATGTCAAGCGAAGCCGACCTGGCACCAATTGCTCCAGGAGTGAACACCACACTGATCGTGCAGTTTGCGTTTGGAGCCAGACTCCCACCGCAGGTATTCGTCTGAGCGAAATCGACCGCATTCGCGCCTGAAAAGGCCATGCCGCTGATCGTTAACGGGGCAGCGCCCGTGTTGGACAATGTCACCGTCTTTGCAGCACTGGCCGTGTTGAGCATCTGGCTTCCAAAAGAAAGACTTGCCGGAGCCACACCGCCAATCGGCACGATACCCGTACCGCTAAGAGATGCAGTGAGCGTGGGATTGATCGGATCGTTGCTGCTGATGACCAGTGAAGCCGACTTTGCACCGGCTGCCCCTGGAGTGAATGTTACACGGATCGTACAGTTTGCATTGGCTGCCAGACTCCCGCCACAAGTGTTCGTCTGAGCGAAGTCGGCTGCATTCGCACCTGAAAAGGTCATACCGTTGATCGTCAGTGGTGCGGTGCTCTTATTGGATAGTGTCAACGTCTGAGCAACACTGGTCGTTTTGACCAACTGCTCCCCGAACAACAGCGATGCCGGCAACAGGCCGACGTTCCCTGCTTGTGCCGGGGCGGAGGGTAAAGAGTCCACGGTAGCGATGGGGTAGCCGGGTATCGGAACATCGCCAGGCACCGCACCGTTCACTGTGTTGGAGGCGAACACTCTGTAGTACGTCGCCTGGTTGAAGTTGTTGGTGGTGTCAATGAATGATGTCACCTTCCCAACCGGTATTCTCTCCGGGTTCGTAAAATTTTGATCTATATCCCTCTCGATCGTGAAGCTGGTCGCGCACAGCGAATTGTCCTTCCAGTTCAGAGCCACTCCGTTATCGGCCATCACGGCAACGAGATCGGAAGGTGCTTCCGGTGGAGCCGCAAAGACCATGGGGCGCATCATGTCGTTTTCTTCATGGCTGAGGATGTGGCAGTGCCATACGTACTCCCAGCCGAAATTGAAGAACTGATTGGTAACCGGAGCTCCCTGGTTGTTTCCCGTGAGCGGGTCGATCCGTGAGAAGCCCTCCATGGCACCCAAAGGTAACGCCGGATTGAGAGGACGAATGGAGTTGGGGAGCGCGAATGGGACCTTCGGTATGATCGGTCTCAATGCAACGATAGTGTCCTCGAGCGGGGCCATCCTGACGGTGTCTTTCCAACCCAACTCGTTGGGATCGGGCAATCTGATAAAGCCGTCCCAGCCAACCCGGTTGATCACCTGCACGTCGAACAGATGGAAGTGTATGGGGTGTGTATCCACGCCATTGTGAGTGATCTTCCAGATCTGGATCTTGTCGTCTTCCACGACCTCCGTGGACGGATCGACGAAGTTTTGTAGAGCGAAAGTCGAAATTGCGGCATTGGAAAAGGGTACTTCAAGTCCGAGTTTGGCGCTCATCCTGCCGTAATCATCGAAGGTGCCGCCCATCTCATCGTGAATGGCCTTCGGTTCCATCTGAACCGAGGTCGGAATGCCCTCGATGGAATGGAAGTTGAGGAAATTGTCCGAGATCCTCGATACGCCCCACCACGGCCACGTTCCGGGAAAAGTTGTACTGTAGGTGGGCTCATAGGCCTTCTGCCCCACAACGATGGGATCCTGGGACACAGCGAAGACGCCCGGCACGAAGTTGGGAGCTCCCGCGCTGCCGGTCGACTTGAACGCATTCTCCAGCTTTGTCAAAGTGGCCGAATTATAGTCGTTTACCGGCGCAGTGCTGCCCCCGCCGGCCGCTACAGTGATCTGCATGACCGTCCGGACATTGGGACCGACACCCGCCGGTATTGCCGGCGCGCCGCCTATGTCGGTGCGATCCGGGGCGCCCGTATAGTAGTCATAGTGCGGGTCGAGAGCCGGATACGCTGTAGGAGCGTCGTTATAGAGAATCAAGGTCTTACCGGAAAAATTGCTGAAGTCGACGATGACGTCCGCTCTTTCGGCTGGCCCCAGGATGAGCGTGCCGCCATTGACGTTACCGACGTTGAACATCGTCGGGTCCATATTCCAGGTGACCGGCTGGTTGTCCAACACCACGGGTGCGGGAAGAAAACCTCCTTCCGTGCCGATCTGGATGAATGCCGGGCCCCTGGTGGCCGGATCGGGTACGCCGCCTTCTCTGCCGTCGATCGGCCAGGTTGGCGGGAAATCCGGGTTTTCAGACGCCGAAACCATTGCAACTTCCGTAAGGTCGGTCGCAGCGCCCGCAAAAATGGGCACCCCGGCTCCCGGCGTGGTGGGACCGTTCTTACTGGCCGCCTGATACAATTGCAGGTTGAGGAACCTGTCATGGGAAGCGTTCAGGATACGGAGGCGGTAGAGCTTTGGCTGCACCGAGACGGTGGGGTAAGCGGTTCCATTGACCACCATGGTGTCGAGAAAGGCTTCCGCTCCCCAGGAGGGGTTGGGAGTACCGGGGATCTCGGGCGGTTGGCAAAAGCCCGATGGATCTGTCGCAGGATCACACGCAAGATCGAAATAGGGATTCGTCTGCGGTCCGACATCGATGCAATAGGGCTTCACGGCGCGGGGTTCGGAGCCACACAATGGTGTCGGAGGCCAGAACCAGGGGCCATAATGCCACCGGCCCATGTCGCTCACACCGCTCAAATTGGGATTATAGGGATTCTGCGCCGGCATGTAGACATGGGGCCACCAGAGATCGCCCAGCACCGGGGTCATCGGCGCTCCCTGATCCCCCGTCCAGGGTTGTGTTCCCCACGCCCAGGTGGGGTCGGTGGTCGGAATGGTAGCGGGGTCGACGAACGTCTTGTCTTGAATGATCAGAGGAATCTCGTCAGTGGGAATCGTTCCGGCTTCGAAGGTTCGACCATTGACGGTTCCTCCGTTGATCAGGGCCAGTTCCGTGTTGTCACGAATCAGGTAACCGGCAGCTTCGCCGGCATAGACGTTGAGGCGCGTGATACCCCATGCATGGTCGTGGTAGAACATCAGCCTGGCGCTCTGCTGGTTGGTGTAATAGTAGGTCTGCGAGCCCGGGCCGGGGTTGTTCGTTCCTCCGTCGCATGTCGTCTTTGCAGCGCACGAAGTGATCGTATTCCCGTTCGCATCGAACCACATGTCGGGCACATAGGCCACACTGACTCCCTTGGCGTAGCCGGTAGCCTCTCCTGCCGGAGTGATCCATTGATGGGGCGTTCCGTCGCTGATCCAAGGAGTGCGTCCGCCGTGAAGATGGAGGGAGCCCCGGTTATTCGAGAACCAGCCGGTATTCAGAAGAGTCGGCTCCTTGGTCTCGGGATCGTAGTCGATTTCGTATAAGCCGGATCCCATCACCGTAGTATCAACGGGGAGAAAGAAGTCGCTGTTGGGGGGAAGTGCGTTCGTGAACTTGATGCGCACCGGACGGTCTTTATGGGCAATGATCACCGGACCCAGATATCGGATCGGTGCGGGTGTCACGTCGTTGGCGGTGCCTGCCGCGTTCGTGCCCGGGTTGACCTGCACGTATCCACGCAGGGTCGTCCCGGCGGGCATATCCGAATGCATCACCTCGATGTACTGCCGAAGTTCGATTTCGTAGTAATCGGATCCCGGATATGTAATGGTATCAGGAACGGCGAGGGGGACACACTTGGCGGGGACCGGGTTTTGCGGGGTCCTCGGGTCGTACAAGTTCGGAAGCGGGTCTACGAATTTCCTCAGCGGCGGACTATTGGCCCAGTTGGGTGTCTGAAAATAATCCGGTGTGTCGCCGGGACCGGTGATAGGCGGAACCGCCCAGCCGGTGCTCACTCCGGTCCAGAGTACCGCCAATGCAGCTATGAGGCCGATGATAATCGAGCATCGTTGCCTTCTCATTCCTTCTCCTTTGCGTCCATAGGCGCGTTACCTTCACGTTGCGTCCAGTCCTACTGCTCTGCCTTCGTAGCGGCCTTTCGCATCAGTGCATTTCTACTCTCCGATGCCCGTTTCATGATTCTTCGTTCCATGATGACCTTCTCGCGAGCGTTCATATCAGGCGTGATTGCCCTGATCTGGCCGGTCTTCCCGGCTTGCAACGATTTCTGTACCGGACTTTTTTCCTTCCCGGTCGAGAGCTCTTCATTCGGCCCCGCATTCACCGGACCAAGCGATATAATCGTAATCAAAACACCGGCTGCCAATACAAACAGCTTTCTCATGACACTCTCCTCTTCTTGTTACATTGTCCTCACATAATCCTCGACACTCACTTGATACCGAGAAGCTCGACCTCGAATACAAGTGTTGCATTCGGCCCGATGTGGCCGCCTGTGCCCCGCTCTCCGTAAGCAAGCTTCGGGGGAATGAAAAGCTGCCAGGTTGAGCCAACCGGCATGAGCTTGAGAGCCTCCCGCCAGCCCGGAATGACTCCGGAGACCTTGAAAGTCGCTGGACGCCCCGTGCGGTGGGAACCGTCGAACTCGGTACCATTGATGAGAGCTCCCCTATAGTGGCACTCCACCGTGTCCTCATCGGTCGGCTTTCTGCCCTCACCCACCTTGAGAACCTGGTACTGCAGCCCGCTCGGTAGAGTCACAACCCCTTCCTTCTTCTTGTTTTCCGCAAGGAAAGTTTCGCCCTCCTTCTTGTTCCCCTCAGCCGCCGCCACCCTGGCCTTTGCCTGCTCCTGGCGCACTTCGGTTTGGTACAGGGATATGGACTTTCGAATCTCCTCATTCGAAAGAAGAAGCTTTCCGCCTGATAATGCGTCCTGCATGCCTTTGATCACGAGGTCCAGGTCAATCTCGATCCCCTGTTGTTTGAAATTGCCGATCAAATTGACGCCGATGGCGTAATTCACCTTGTCCTGCTGGGTCTTGAGCTCGAGCGGTTGCCCTGATTCGCTCGGAGCCGCGGAACCACTCTGTCCTGTTTGCTCGGGTTCAGGTTTCGTGCCTGTTTGCACTTGCGCCTGAAGACCCTGTTCAAACCCCAGGGAGAGAACAAGCACCACAAACACGAAGCTCGCGACGAACAGTATTGTTCTGCCCTTCATTTTGTCCTTCACTCCATCGTTTAATATGAAACTGGTTTCGGATTTGGGGCTTCGGGTTGATGAATTAATACAACCAGGAGCTTCCCCACGCTTCGTTGTGACCCGGTGAGGTCACGGTTCAAGGGCGGACAGGTAGGGGCGAATATGGCTCCGACCACAGTCTGCTTGGGAAAATCCCGCCTGTTCCCTTTTACAAAGGGGGGTGTTCTGATGCCCTCCCTCTTTTGTAAAGAGGGGTCGGGGGGGATGGTAAGATGATTTCCTGAATTGACATTACAGGCCGGCAGGTAAGACCGACTCGGATTTGAAAACCGAGTCGGTCTCTCGGCGTGGTAGCCCTGTTTCTCCGAAATCACCTTAGCACCTATTCGCTCCTGAAACCGTCATAGGGGTAGTTATAGTATGGCACTCAATGCAGCCGAGGCACGCCGGATAACCGTTTTCATAGTCGAG
>JAZDOF010000318.1:0-3637 GCA_043799015.1 Pseudomonadota bacterium
ACGAACCTTAATGCCGCCATACGCTATGTTTTTGGCCCGATTGGGAGCTTAGCGGTCAAGTCCTATGTCCTTCAGGTTCCCGCGGCAGAAAAGCCGGAGGGGCCTTGGTCCCGGGTTCTTTCTCGTCATAGGAGCTCAGGATTGCCTTGATACGTCTGAAATATGGCAGGCGACCCTTCAGGCGCTTGAAAATAATATATGACGCTATGTAAAGCGGAATGAAAATGCAGGGGTATCCAACCGTAAAATCGGAATACAGGAAGGGAAAATCCACCTCTGCGAATCGAATCTGCATCCAGGCCATCGCGAAGAAGACCGGCCAGAGAAAGGCCGCGGAAAGTCCGAACTGCTGGAAGAAGGAATGCCCGAAAGCGTCGTTAGCCAGCTTGTTCGCTGCATGATAGGCTTTGCTGTCACCGTAAGCCATCGCTTCGGCAGACAGATCTTGAAAGCGCCTCGCGTCTCGAGAAGTAGTGTCGATGCGATCCTTCGACAACAAGAAGACCCCTGCGATGGTAAACTCCCCGATCACCACCGCAATCCACGCAAGAACGAAGGTCCCGATCAAGAAATCGACGAAAGCATATCCGGTCAACCGGTAGGACCAGATCAGGTAAGGATCAATGAGCGTCCACAACGGATGCATTTCCATATTATTTTACCGAGAAACAAGTTGTGATGGGGCCGGTCGTCGCCGGCCCCCGCATGAATGGCCAATCCCCGAAAGCCGGCTTGATAAGTCGGCCGCGTGGAATGTCTTCAAACCCAGTGGATGCATCCTAGCCGAAAGGCGGAACTATCGAGTACCCGAAGAAGCCTTTGGTCACGTATCGAATTCCTACGTAGAGCGCCAAGACTACAAAGAGTCTCTTCAACCAGACGTCCGGAATGTATTTGGACGTTATCGGCCCTACGACGGAACCGATGAAGATACCGATGAGTTCGGCACCTACGAACATGAAGTCGATCGGGGTTCCCTTGATGAACATGAAGGTAAAGATGGACGTGACCATGCTCACCAGCACCGCAAGAGCCGAGGTGCCGGCGACTATGTACATCGGCAACCCTGCCACTGAGGTCAAAAACGGCACGTATAGAAAACCGCCGCCGACGCCGATAAATGCCGATATGGCGGCGATGGCGAACCCGCCGAGGATCGGCCAAATGGGGGCGAAAGAAAACTCCACGCCGTAAAAAGTGAAAGAAATCTTGGACGCGCCCCAATGGGTAACTTGCACACCGGCTTCGGCATGTTCGGAATTGCCTTCCTGCCTTTTGATATGATCCTTCTCAAAAGCGGCAGCGGCGGCCTTGGCGGCCTTCTTACTCGCCTGTCCCCTTTCGGTGGTCTCATAGAACAGGAAGCATCCGATTACCAGGACGATAACGCCGAAGAAGCCGATGTACTGGCTCAAGTTGATCTTGCCCGCGGTAAGCACCGGGATAAGATAAGCCCCTGCAATACCACCGACGGCCAGACAAAGCCCCAGCGGGAGCACGAGTCGTCCCATTCTGTAATAGGTCAAGGAGGAAATGAATGCCGACAAGCCGACCAAATACTGATTGCTCGTGCGGATGGAATCGGTGAGAAGTTTGTTGAGTACCGGACTCGTATCCTTAAAAGAACGTCCGTAGTCGGCCAAACCGAACACGGTTATGTGACCCACTCCCGCCATGATGCCGCCGAACGCGCCGACGGTGGAGAAGATCCAGCCGACCCAAATCCCCCACAGAATACCGAAAAACCAAAAAGGACTCGGGGCGCCGGGGATGCCCATGAATCCCGGCGCGGCCTTGGGGTCTATCTGGCCCTTACCCGTGCCCTGAGGCGTCTTGGCTATCGCATCATCGAGTTTACCGGCAAAGGCCGGAATGTCGGCGATGAGGACTACCGCAACGGCCAAGCATGCGGCGATACCTAGAATCATCAACCAGTTCTTCTTCATAAACGAACCTCCTTGGAGTATCTACGAACCTCTGTAGGCTTCTAACCGCAATCAAAACGCGCAACTTAGGGCTCGGAGAAATCGGACCGAGAACCGGCTCACTCCTCGGACGGTAGAAGCTCTCGGACCTTGGCTTCGATGGCCTCGAGTTCCACGGGTCTGAAGAGGACATCGTCTTCCATGACGCCCGGCGCATCCCGGTGGGGCCCGTAATCGGCAATGGTCATCACCTTCAACCCGTCGACGGACGCCCGTAATCCGGCAGGCAAGCCGGCAGCCCGGCCGGATCCGGTGGGTATGTTCAATACCGCTAGATCGAAGGGCCTCTCCGTGGCCTGTGCCAAGGCTTCCTCCGGGTCACGACACGCGGTAACTTGATGGCCGTTCAATTCCAGCACCCTTTTAAGAAGCATTCTGGAATCCGCTTCCTCGTCCATGATCAGGATGGTTGCCACTTTGCCTATCCAATACATGCCGCGCGGGCCGGTAAGGGGTCGCTCCCCAGCCGCCGGCACCGACGTGATTGCGCTTCGATGGACGAAGACGGCTTCTCCGGGTCCGGTGGATCGGTCCAGCTGCGGGCGACCCCTTACGTTGGCTTTTGATGCCGAGCCGGCACAATGCCGTCCATATGTTTGGGAAGAAGAAGCAAGAACGGTGCCGCGATTTGCCTGAAGGAATCGTCGCACCGTAAGCTGCTTATATTGATCTACTTTCATAGTGAAGATTGATGGAACGGGAGCATAGATTCATCGCTCAGCGTCGACGCAGCCGCCATAGTTTCACAGCACCGGTGTGTAGATCTGAAAGGATAATTAGAATGGAGTTAGGTAGTTATTAGCAGCCGATAAGACTATTGCACCGCAATAAAAAAATTGCACCTCAGTTCAAACGCAGGCATCGCTGTCTCTGGAAGGCTGAGACTCCCCTGCCTTTATGCCGTAGCGCTTCATGACCTGTTGCAGGGCTTGGCGTTCGATGCCGCAGTCTCTTGCCGCGTGCGTTACATTCCCGCTATTCCGAGAAAGCACTCCCGTCAGGTACTCGCGGTGAAAGCTCTCCAGTACCCTCTTCTTGGCGTCTTTGTACCCAAGATTCATTATGTCGTCCGTCACAAGGCAGTCCTCGGCGGCATCGGACGACCAGTCAATGTCCTCGGGGTTTATGACTTCTCCGGGGGAAAGCAGCACGCAGCGGCTCACGACGTTTTCCAGCTCGCGCACATTACCCCTCCATCTGTGGGACATGAATGAACTCATCAAGCGGGGGGAAAGCGTTTTTCTTGGTCTGCCGAATTCACGACAGTAGTGATCGAGGAAATGCTCCACCAGGAGAGGAATGTCCTCGGGCCTCTCCCTCAGGGGCGGCAACCGGAGGGACATGACGTTGAGCCTATAGAACAGGTCTTCCCGGAACTGGTTCTCTCTGATTTTCTTTTCAAGGTCTTGATTGGTGGAGGCGATGATGCGCACATCCACCTTTAGCGTGGAAGTCTGCCCGAGAGGCCGTATCTCCTTTTCTTGCAAGACCCTGAGAAGCTTGGTTTGAAGCGTGAGTGAAATGTCCCCTATTTCATCGAGATATATGGTTCCGCCTTGGGCTTCCAAGAAAAGTCCTTTCTTATCCTGTACGGCGTGGGTAAAAGCCCCTTTGCGATAGCCGAAGAGCTCGCTTTCGAGAATATTCTCCGG
>JAZDOF010000330.1:0-2876 GCA_043799015.1 Pseudomonadota bacterium
GTCGACGTGTCACACGTTCTGACTGCAATGAAGGTCCCGTTGGATTGGGCCAAAGGGACGCTGCGGTTCAGTACCGGAAAAATCACCACTTCCGATGAAATCGACAGGGCGATCGATGTGGTGGTCCAAGCCGTAAAGGAGCGGGGGAGATAGCCGGTATCGGCTCCTGCGCGACCGCCTACGGGGCGATTTGAAGACCAAGGGTAAACGTTCACCCCGCTGGCTCGCCAGCCCCGGAAGATTCTAACCACAAAGGCACCAAGACACGAAGAAGAATTTGATATAATTCAAAAAAACACATTAATTGGCTAATAGTGTCCGCTTGTCGGTGAGGGCGGATGTCTCGTCCCGAAGGCCTGAGAATACATTAGCTTTTGATTTCTTTGTGCCTTTGTGTCTTCGTGGTTTATTCTTCCCCCATCGTGGTGAACGATTACGACCAAGGGATAACGTAGGGGTGATTCTGAAACGATCTACTCGTAGTAAGGTTGCAGGGAACCCTTGAGCGCCTGCAAGGACCTGCCCCCTACGAAGCTCTCCCTTACGGCTTCGTTGCGGAGAATGAGAAAGGTGGGAAGTGATCGGACGTCAAAAGTGCGCAGAAGGCTCCGCTCCTTGTCCCGCACCTTTCCCACTATTGCTTTTCCCTCGAGGTCTTTTGCGAGCTGTGTCAAGACGGAGTCCATCCGTCTGCAAGCCCCTCACCAATCCGCGTGAAACATCACGAGAACAGGATGGTCGGCGGAAGCTTCCGCCACCTCGGTCCGGAAGTTGCCGGCGGTAAACCATTTTACCTGTCCGGAGGCCCGTGATTGTCGTTTCTTGTCAGGTTCCGTACGACCTTGATCCTGGGCCGCGGTCTTTGTGCCAACCTCCGCTTCACTCGATTCTTGAGCCTCTTGTTCCGCATCAAGCGGCGCCTGGACCGACGTGTCCCCATCTTGAGGCTGCCCGCTTTGCACCGCCGGCCTGGGTGCGGTGGTAAGCTTTGCCGGTAGGGGTTGCTCCGCCGGTCGCTTCAGCCATGCAACGGCAACGACCACGCAAAGGATCAAGGCCAGGCCCCATACAACCGCTTTACCGGTCCCGGAAGATTTCGGCTCTTCCCATACGACGCCCCGTGGTGCCGGAGGCCCGGGTGACTCTTCTCTCGCTCGGAGTTTGGACACAAGTATGCCGCACCGCGGACATTCATCGACCACCTCGTGGTGTCCGTAACCGCACGAGGGGCAACGCCATGATACAAGGCGCCGTTTCGGCTGGGGATTGACCGCCGACTTCGCTGTATGGTCCGAGGAGCGCAACGCCGTAATCGGCCGTGTTTCCAGCTTCCTGTCGGCAGGACCGGATTGCCCCTTCAAGCGGCCTGCAAGCTCCGCTTCCTTCACAAGGCCTTTGGCGACAAGCTTCGCGTAAAGCGATTGCAGCCCCTTGTCGTTCAGTTGATACTTCCGCTTGAGAACCGTATCGCTCAAGCCTTCCTGAAGGTCCTTGAGCAACGCCTTGGCGCTCAACGCGCGTTTGGGTTCATCGACCATGTAATCGCCCCGCGTGGAATGAAAACCGGCCGGAGCCGTAAGTCACCTACGGTCCGGTAGTCTATAGTAGTATAACCGTTATCGCGAATAAACAAAACCAAGTTGCTTTTCTTTGAAACGAGCTGTACGCCATAGTGGTAATCCGCGCCGCTGGTCGCCCTTGAACGGATACCGGCGATGCGGAGCCCGTAAACCGATTTATGAATCGCTCTCCTGTTTCATAGCGGAAGACGATCGCGAGGGGTCGGTCGTCTCGACACCGTTCAGATGCCGTACATCTTTCGCCGGCGCCACAGGGTAGCCTGGTCTATACCGAGAGTATCCGCCGCTTCCTGAAGAGATTTTCCGGCGGCAATAACTCTTCGAATGTGCTCTTCCTCTATTCGGGCCAAGCTTACCGGATCGCCGACCTTGGGAGCCGCGCCGACCGACTGGGGTGTGCCGGGAATGTACTCGATTCCGATTCGGTCGGATCGGCATAGGATCACCGACCGTTCGATCGCGTTCCTGAGTTCCCGGACGTTGCCGGGCCAATGGTGACGCCGCATGGCCTCCCCGGCCTCCTCGGTGAAGGTCATGAGCGGGCGATGGTATTTCACCGCGAAAAATGCCAGCAGTCGACGGGCCTGGGCGGTTATGTCCTCGGGTCGGTCGCGCAGAGGCGGGATTTCGATTTGAATCAGGTTCAGGCGGTACAGAAGGTCTTCTCTAAACCTGCCGGTACGAAGGGCAAGCTCCAAGTCGGCATTAGTGGCTGAAATTATTCTAACGTCGGCTCTCCGGGGTTTGTTGTCCCCCATGCGCTCATATTCCTTGTCCTGAAGAAATCTCAATAGTTTAGGCTGAACCGACAGGGGCAGATCACCGATCTCGTCCAGCAACAATGTCCCGCCCTCGACCGACGCAACCCTTCCGGGATTGTCGCGCACCGCGCCCGTGAATGCGCCCTTGACGTGGCCGAACAACTCGCTTTCGAGTAATTCAGGCGAAAGGGAAGGGCACGAGACTATGCCGAGAGGCCTCCCGGCCCTAGGACTCCAAATATGCACGGCGCGGGCCATGGCGGTCTTGCCGGTTCCGCTCTCCCCTCGAAGCAGAACAGGCGCGTCCGTCGCGGCCACCTGTCTCGCGAGATGCACGGCCCTTTGCATGGCTGGACTGTTGCCGGAGAAATCTGTCTCGGGCTGAGACTGTTGAAGCTGTTCCTGAAGATGGGCAACGCGTTGCTCCAAGGAACGAAGCTCCGTCGCCTTATGGACGGCCACACGCACTTGATCCGGAGTAAACGGCTTGGCAAGATAATCGGCCGCTCCTCGACGCATGGCCTCGACGGCTGTT
>JAZDOF010000335.1:0-2314 GCA_043799015.1 Pseudomonadota bacterium
AGACGTTGAACTTGGTCATAAGGTGGTGAGGGAATACCTGAAGCCTCAGTATTCGACACTGTTGGGTGCGGATAAACCCGGAATGATGTTTGCGAAGAAGGCGTTGGGCGGGCCGAAGGGGATCATCCACGCCATGTTTAACTACCAGTACAAAGAGGACAAGGACAAGCCGGTTGAAAAGTGGAAAGATTTTTGTGACTGTATCCGCTACGCCGCTCTTGAGCAGCCGGCCTACCGCGGGCCGCGTGAGGAAGAGCAGATGAAAGAGGCGTTACAGTCGAGGATGGACAATGCATACAAGTTCCGAAGAAAAGTCGGTGAACCTTCAAGACAGGCCGCTTTCTGAATTACGGCAGATATGCCTTGATTGCCACTTGAAGGATGAGTGCGGAGAGTGCCGTATGCCTATCTATAAAGATATGGCATTGGGACGTGAACTATATTCTATTCATTCTTTGTGTGTGAACTGCGAATGCTAAAAAACAAAGATGCTGAGATGGCGATCCTGCTTTTGATTATCCGTCACCTGAAAGGGTTGACGGGTGCGATTGAGAAGTACCTTGATGCGGTGAAGGGGGAGGCGAATGGCACGACCTGAACAGGACGAATACGAAAAGCTCACATGGTTGCTGAAGCGGCTTTCGGCTTCTGAAGATTATTGCCGTCCCTACTTTGAACGCGCCAAGCGGCATTATCGCCTTTGCCGGTTCGGGTCTGCGATAGACGAGAAGGACTGGCCCTATGTGAATCGCACCCGGACGCGGGACATCTTCGCTTTCATCGAGGATTCCGCGGCCATGATGGTGCAGAGCCTTTTGGGTCAGTACCCGTTCTATGCCGTCCTTCCGCGTCGGGCTTCCGAGTTTGAATTGCAGAAGGGTCTGGATTCCACGAAGATAGCCGAGCAGATGGGGATTGCGCTCAACTATCAGATCGGCCACGAGGATACGGAGTTCTTTGAGGAGATGGTTGATTTCTTCAAGGAGGGCGGCATCTTCGGAACGTCCTATTCGGGGATATATCCGAAGTTTGACGCGGCGGGGAAATACACGGGGCCTCTGGTAAAGACTACTGGCTTTTGGGACATCCTTCCGATAGCGGGTGCGAGAAGGGTATCGAAGGCTCGTGGGGTGTTTGTCCGGGAGTTCATGTCATTGGAAGAGGCGAAAGACCTCGCCACAAAATCCGGTAACCCGGAATTGATTGATCGCATGGGGTCCGTCCCCGGTTCGGGTTCGGATGCGGAATGGCATCGGGCCTTACTGCAAGAGTGCGGAATGGAGGACTACGACCCCGATACCGAGAATGTCGAGGTTGTCCACTACTTTTCCGGGGGTCACGTTATCACGATTGCGAATCGGGCGATCATTGTGCGGGACAGCAACGTAGGGATTCCCGACAAACTTGGGGGTCCACCCATTGTCACCAAGCCATTCCCCTATGACCTGCCTATCGTGCAATACAAGTTCATTCCCCTTCCGTTGGAGTTCTTTGGCGTCGGCATTCCCGAAGTGCTGGAAGTGTTGCAGGAGGACAAGAACCTCATCCGGTCAGCGCGTCGGGACAACATCGACCTTTGCATAAACAAGGTGCAGAAGGCCCGCGCGGGTTCGGACATCAATTATGACCTCATCAAATACTATGCCGGGGCGATATGGCCGTTGGAAAACGTGACCGACCTCGAAACGGTTGAGATGGGGGATGTCACGCAGTCGGCCTACATGGAGGAGGATAAGTTACGGTTCGACATGGAGAACGCCTTGTCCATGTTTGGGTATGCGCGTGGCATGACCCCGACCCATGAGGAAAGGCCCACTACGGTCATCAGGTTGCAGCAGGCCGCGATGAACCGCCTTGACCTTGCCGTGAAGCTGGCCGAGTTCACTGTCATGCAGCAGATCGCTACCCGGATCGTTATGCTTACCCGCCGTTTTATGAAGCAGGCCGATTACGAGGCCATTATAGGCGAACCGGACGCGGGACTGTATAAAATCTCCGAAGAGGAGATACGGAAATTCTACCTCTTCAAGCCGCTTGGGTCTTCGATTACCAACGTGAAGGAGATCCGGCAGCAGCAGATGGTATTTGCGGCGGACGTGCTTGCGAAGGTGGCCCCGGTAGCGATGAGCGGGCCGGAACCGTATGCAATCAACTCCTATGCGGCGACACGGGAAGCACTTGAAACGTCCGTACTGATAAACATCGTCAAGATCCTGATTAATATTACGCCGCCGCAAGCCCTACAGCTGATGCTGCAGGCGAAGATGGAGCAGATGCTGGCGGTGAAATTCGGTGAGGATGTGAAGGCCGAAAG
>JAZDOF010000349.1:0-9050 GCA_043799015.1 Pseudomonadota bacterium
ACGGCCTCGAAGGAGGCCTCGGAAAGTGCCCTAAGTCTCTCTTCTCCGTCCCGTAGTTTGTCCTCCATCCTTTTGCGTTCGGTTATGTCGGTGAACATGGCAAAAGAGCCGGCAAAGCGGCCTTCGGCATCGTGAACGGCTTTGGCCGAGACGGTGGCCCACAGCATGTCATGATCCTTGCGCAGGAAGCGTCGCTCGTAGATTTGGTCGCCGCCGCTCTTTCGCACCTCCATCTTTGACGCGTGGTCTCCATGGTCTTCCGGCGGCATGAAGGAGTCCACCCTCCTACCGAGCATCTCCTCAACGGAATACCCGAGCATGTCGGCCATTCGTCGATTGACGAACGTGGTGCGAAACTCCTTGTCCATCGCCCAAATTCCCTCGTTGGCGGTCTCCACTATCCGCCGATACTTTTCCTCGCTTTCCAGCAGGGCGTTGTGTGCCCGTTTGAGCTCGGTTACGTCTTGAAAGATGCAGCGAGTCCGCTTGAACCGCCCCCATTGGTCTCGTCCGGTCTTCCCGTGAAACTCCACCGCTACCCGTGACCCGTTCTTGTGGAGGATGTCGAATTCAATTCCGTGAATCTCGCCGGCCGTTTGGAATCTTGGGAAATTCAGCCTGAAGCGGTCCACGAACTCCGGTGCGAGAAAGTCCCCAAACCATTTGCCGATAACCTCCTCACGAGAGTATCCCAAGGTATCAAGCCAGGCCTTGTTTACATCGAGGAGACTGCCGTTTTCGTCGAGCGACTGGTATCCCAGGGGAGCATTCTCGTAGAGAAGACGAAAACGTTCCTCACTTTCGCGCAACGCCTTCTCCGTACCGGAAAGACGAGATCGGATCTCTTCCAGTTCTGCGACCCGGCGCCGCAGTTCCTCCACCTCCATCAGCAGATCTTCCGGGTTCATTTCGGTGTCCTTCGTGGGTTTCCTGAAGAAATAGAACGGACATCTGTTCTACGGACCGATCCCCATACGGCTCCGGTTCGAAGTCTATACCACCAACCGGCAAAACTCAAAGGATTGTTGGGTGATGGACATAGACATTCGGTCCGTAAGGAAGATTCGGCTTGTACGGCCCTTTCCGGCGACGTCGGATACCCGGCATCAGGGCTTCCTGATTTCCTTATTCGTACTACTGCGACCATATGATATAAGACCCGGAAGGAATAAACGTGGGCGGAAAATCATGAAACAAGAAGAAGTCATCGGATTGTTACGCCGGTTCAAAGAGATCAACAAGGACAGATATCAGATAGTCCGGCTCGGGTTTTTCGGTTCCGCCGCCAGGGACGACATGAACGAAGACAGCGACCTGGATGTGGTGGTGGAACTGGCCGTCCCGGACCTGTTCATACTCATCGGCATAAAACAGGATTTGGAGGAAGAATTCCACCGCCAAGTGGATATTGTAAGATATCGGGCCGCAATGAACCCTTTCTTGAAGCGCAGGATCGATCAGGAGGCGGTTTATGTATGATAAAGCCCTGGCTTTGGAGATCTTGAACCGACTTCATGAGGCGGCACTGACGATCTTACGGCGATTTGAGCCGCCTTCCCCTTGCCTTTAGGCGCGGAAGCCGGCATGATACGGCCCTCTTTTGGAATCGGCCGGCCTTGCCGGATTTCCGAGCTTGGACCCGGTCGTAATTCCCGCGAGGTACGGTTCGGCCGCCCTCTGGGACTTATTTCAGCGTTTGGAAGTGCATGACGCTGCTTTCTCTTCAAGACGTTACCATCTCGTTCGGTGGACTGTCGGCGTTGATGAGAGTATCGATGGATGTAACCGAAGGTCGCATCTTTTCGATCATCGGACCCAACGGCGCAGGCAAGACCACCATCTTCAACTGCATAAGCGGGCTCTACCGTCCGACTCACGGCCGCATTCTGTTCAAGGATCGGGATATAGTCGGGTGTAAGCCGCACGAAATAGCCACGATGGGGATTGCTCGGACGTTTCAAAACATTGAGCTTTTCAGCCGATTGACCACCATGGACAACCTGCTTCTCGGACGTCACATTCACATGAAAACCGGGGTGTTTTCCGCCGCGGGAATGTTCCGCAGGCGATCGCGCGCGGCAAAAGAAGAATGCGCACATAGAGCACGGGTGGAGCGAATCATCGAGTTCCTCGAGATTGAAGCCGCTCGCGATGTGCCCGTGGCTGCCCTGCCGTACGGCACGAGAAAACTTGTGGAACTTGGTCGAGCCCTGGCGATGGAACCGGTTGTGATGCTGCTGGACGAGCCGACCGCGGGAATGAACCAGGAAGAAAAGCGCGACATGATGTTCTGGATTCGGGACATCCGTGACGATTTCAACGTTACCATAATAATGGTCGAACACGATATGAACCTCGTCATGGGCGTCTCGGACGAGGTAATGGCCTTGAACTTCGGTGTGAAACTCTGTCAAGGCCCCCCCGAACACGTGCAGACCCATCCCGAGGTCCTGGAAGCCTATCTTGGGACCGAATAGAAAGAGGAGACGGGCCGGGTTGGTCGGTGCCGAGAACCGGCCCGTAACGGTTCACTCAGATGGATAAAGGGTGAACTACGAAGACACGAAGGCACAAAGAAATCAATGGCCTGCCGGCATTTATCGGCGGACTCGGTTCGTGCCCGGATCGGACCGCATGTACCGTTTTCCGTCTTCCTTTGTGTCATGGTGACTTTGTGGTTTGGTTTTCCCGGTGTAGCGAATAGGTCGGTGTGAACGGCCGTAAGAGCCCCTTACATTCGAACGGCAGCCTGTAGGTCAATGCTCGAAACTAAAAACATAGAGATATATTACGGTAGAATTATGGTGGTCCGCGGCCTGTCCCTCAAGGTTGAGAAGGGCGAAATCAGGACCATACTCGGGGCCAACGGGGCAGGGAAAAGCACCCTATTGAAAACCATCATGGGCTATCTCGACGACCAGCCTGAAAAAGGGACCATATGGTTCAAGGGGGAACGTATCGACGGCATGAACACCGAAGACATAGTCCGCCGCGGAATCGCATATGTTCCTGAAGGTCGTGAGGTATTTCCCGAACTGTCGGTCCACGAGAACCTCATGATGGGAGCCTATACCAGGAAAGGCGGAGAGGCGGCCTCGGATCTGGAAAAGGTACTGACCTATTTTCCCGTCCTGAAGGAAAGACTGAAACAACAGGCCGGGACCCTCTCCGGGGGCGAACAACAGATGCTGGCCATTGGGCGAGGTCTTATGTCCCGTCCCGACTTGATGATCCTGGACGAACCATCATTGGGCCTGTCCCCGTTGCTGGTACGGGAAATATTTAATATTATCAAAGCAATAAACGCGGACGGCACCACCATACTTCTTGTGGAGCAAAACGCCCACAAAGCACTGAGCGTAGCCCACCATGCATTTGTGATGGAAACCGGCAGAATCGTTATGGAAGGCCCACCGGAACGCCTGCTCCGTGACGAAGACGTACAGGAATTCTATCTCGGTGTGCGCAAAGAAGAAGCCGTACGCGGCGAGGCCAGGTACAAGCGCAAGAAGCGTTGGAGGTAGTGGCTGTCCGATCCGCTCATAACGCCCCCCATGGACCTTCCTGTGAGTCATATGAATGCTTATTCCTCCGCCACGGTTCCCGCCATGTTTTTCGACATGGCTTCCCGCAACCCCGACAAAACAGCCCTGAGATACAAGTACCAGGGGACTTGGCGCGACATAACCTGGAGCGATTACCTGACGCGGGTCCGCTATACGGCCCTGGGACTGTGCTCACTCGGCGTAACCCCGGGAGACCGGGTTTCCGTAATCGGAGAAAACCGGCCTGAATGGTTGTTCACCGACCTTGGGTCCATGTCGCTGGGGGCCGTAACCGTGGGCATCTACACCACAAGCGCGGCAAGCCAGTGTGAATTCATCGTAAAGCACTCGGGCGCCAAGGTATATGTCGCCGAGGATGCGGAGCAGCTCGATAAGGCGTTGACGTTCCGCTCAAGCACCCCGGACCTTAGATGGATCGTGGTCGTCGACGACAAAGGGCTTCGGGGGTTTTCAGACCCTATGGTGATCAAGTTCGACGACCTGCTTGAAATGGGTCGCCGCATGGATGAAGAACACCCTCGACTATTCGATGAGATGTCGTCAAAGGTGAAGCCGGAAGACACCGCCCTGATCATCTATACGTCGGGAACGACGGGACCGCCCAAGGGGGCCGTATTGTCCCATGAGAACGTCACCTGGACGAGCTGGTCGATTGGGGAGGCCCTTCCCATGGGACCGGCCGATGAAGTGCTGTCTTTTCTCCCGCTGAGCCACATCGCGGAACGTATGTTCAGCGTATTCCTGCCCCTACGATTCGGATACGCGGTGAATTTCACGGAGAGCACGGACACCATTACCGAAAATTTCCGGGAGGTGTCGCCCACCATCATTTTTGCGGTACCCCGAATATGGGAGAAGTACTATTCAAGTATCAGGATTAAGATCGCGAACGCCACTTGGTTCAAGCGCATCGCGTACGGGACCGCGGAGCGGATCGGAAAGCGGTACTCGGAGTCGAAGCTCACGAGCAACAAGATTTCCGTAGGTTTGAGAATTCTCCATTCATTGGCCGACTTGCTGGTTTTCTATAAGCTCCGTGAACGGCTCGGGTTCGAGCGATGTCGGATCGCCGTGTCCGGAGCAGCCCCCATTTCCCCGGATGTCCTCAAATACTACCATGGAATAGGTGTGCCGCTGAGACAGGTGTACGGTCAAACGGAAGGGTCGGGTCCCACCTGTATCCATCGCGGAGACCTTATCGAACCTCAAAATGTTGGGCCGGCGCTCCCCGGAGTGGAAGTGAAGGTGGAGGAAGACGGTGAGATCCTTGTGCGGGGAGGAAACGTTTTCATGGGGTACTACAACGCACCTGAAGCCACTGCCGAAACCCTGACCGGAGGATGGTTGCGGTCCGGCGACGTGGGTGAGCTCGACGAGCGCGGTTTCCTAACCATCACGGATCGCAAGAAAGACCTCATCATAACCGCGGGCGGCAAGAACATAGCGCCCCAGAATATCGAAAACCAACTCAAGTTCAGCCCCTTCATCAACGACGCCATCGTGATCGGCGATCGTATGAAATTCCTCACCGCGCTTATCCTCCTGGACGAAGACAACGTGATCCAATACGCCCAGGATCACAAGATACCTTTCACAACCTATGAGAGCCTTGCCAAGAGCCCGGAAATCATCGAGCTCATCGACCGCGAAGTCCAAACCGTGAACCAAAGCCTTGCTCACGTCGAGACCATCAAGAAGTTCACGATTGTGCCGAAGAAACTCTATGAAGAGGACGGCGAAGTTACCCCGACGATGAAAGTGAAGCGGAAATACGTGAACGAGAAGTTCGGCGACTTGATTAAGGCGATGTACAAGGGAGGGGCGCAGGCCGCTAAAACTTTATCGAAATAGTGCCGCCATAGAACTGGGTCGGTTTGGAGTATAGGTCGGGCAGTCGGGGGACGGCGAGCCATTGTTTGGAGGAAGCAGGCAGGACCAACCACGCCTCCACGGTGAAGTCGAGAGTCGAGCCGATGGAACAGGTTTGGGCCAGTCCGGCCCAAAAACCTTTTACAGGATAGTTGTCTCTTACGGTTTCGCGTTTTTTGGTCTCAATGTTGAACGACGTCATGTCCGTATGGACGAACAAACCACCGGCATCAGTCGCTCTCCATCCGGCCGAATAGGTCGGGTATGTTACGCTGAGCCTTAACGGGCCGGTTTCCCAAGCCTTCAACTCAGCGGGTTTGGGATTGGCCGGGCAAGGCAGGAACCACCGGGAACTATCCGTACCGGCCTGGGAGCCGGCACCTTCCCTCCGACGGAGGTTGAACGAGCCGGCCGCTCCCTTACCGTTGTACGGCGGATGGGCGGCCGTGTGGGTATTAATTGCCGATATTCCGACGTTGTGAAGCAATGAAGGTGCGCTGCGGGAGTCCCACGCCAAGCCCACGCCGGCATGGAGAAACGGAATAAGTGCCGACAACGACACCCGCAGGGCGAAGTAGGTCACGGAGGACATGAGATCAGCAAGGCCTCGTCCTGAATTTCCACTTAACGATGCCCACGGAGGTGAGCACATTATCTTATAGACGGACATTATGTCGTATATATTAAACCATCACGGTGCGCCAAGTCAAGGAGCTTAGGAATTAGGAACATAACGACATGATATTAAATAATATACCCAGCCTCTTTTGTGTCCGGTACGCTTGTGACGCAACTGTACTCCACCACCATCGTATCGGAACAGAATGATGCGCGTTCTGTTCATTCAGTTGCCTCCACCCAGATTCTCCTTCGAGGAACCGCCCGTCAACATTCCTCTCGCGGCCGGGTTCCTCATTCGCGCGCTGGAAGCGGCCGGATCCCGCAACATCACGGTCGACATCCTGGAACCCCGGATAGTGGATGTGCTGGGGGACAAGGGGTTGGCCCGGAAAATCGTCGAGCGTTCGCCGGATGTGCTCGCGTTGTCCTTGTATGTGTGGAATGTGAGACGCAGCCTGTTCCTTGCCTCAGCCGTAAAGCGCTGTCTGCCGGAGACACGGGTGCTCGTGGGCGGCCCGGAGGTCACCCCGGATAATGCATGGATTCAATCCCACCCTGCCGTTGATGCCGGAGTATTCGGCGAAGGCGAGTCACGTATCGCATCGGTGCTCGACCGTTTGTCGGACGGAAAAACATCCCTCGCCGCAATTCCCGGCACGTTTTTCAGAACTTCGGACGGTGTTCGAATCGACACATCCGCCCCGCGGCCCTGGAACCCGGAGGGATGCCCTTACCCCTATCTGGACGGGAGAATTGGTCCATCAGCCGATGGAACGATATTCGTCGAGACCGTCCGAGGATGTCCGTTTCGATGCCGGTATTGTTACTACCACAAGGCATATTCCACGGTACGAAACCACGGTGATGAGGCGGTCCGTGCAATTCTGGACTTTTCGTACTCACCCGATTCCGCGGTGCGGGATATATATTTGATGGACCCCTCGTTCAATGCGCGCCGAGGTTTTGAAAAGATACTTAAGATCATGGCCGGCGGTCGTTCAAAGAAAGACATTGCCGTTCATACGGAACTTAGGGCCGACCTGCTCACGGGGGCCGACGTGGAACTACTGCGTGAGGCAGGCCTCAAATCCGCCGAAGTGGGGCTACAGACCATCGGTGCAAGGCCGCTTCGCGCTGCGGGCCGAGCCTCCGATCCCGAGAAGGTGGCTCGTGGCGTTCACCTGTTGAAGGATGCGGGCATACGGGTTACCACGGGGATAATCCTGGGCTTGCCGGAAGATTCGCCGCAAGGCTTTCAAAGGACGATGGAATGGTTGAAAAGTCGTGGTGCATATTCCGAAGTTCATCCCTTCGTGTTGTCCATTTTGCCCGGCACGGATTTCCGATCGAATGCGGCCGACCTTGGGCTTGTGTATGATCCGAGACCACCATATTACGTCGTTTCCACACCGAGTTTTCCTCGGGATGCGTTTCAATCCGCGCTGCTGGAATGCGAAACCGCGTTCGACATGGAGATGGACCATATCCCCCCGCCGTCTTTAGTCGACCGTGGACCGCAGGTCGTAACGGACCTGAGCCGTTCGGCCTACATCAGCAAGTGGATACTGAGTTACGGTCCGTCTTCGGAAACGGAGGCGAATCCTCACCAAGTCGCGGTTCAATCCACGGATCCGTTCACAATCTGGTTTCGGCGGTTTTCAACCGGGAAAGCACGACACGCAATGGGCTCCACTATCCGCGCTCTGTCCGAAAGCAACCCCCACACCATTCTGCACGTCGTTTTGGAGAGCTCACCCCCCCTCCCCGGTTCGTTTACGGACGAACTCATCGCCGCGGCCTCGGACCCCGGATCGTACGTCAATCGTGCCTACTCTCCCTTATACGGTGAAGGCGATGTCGTGTCGGTGAATTTTTGGGTCATTCTCCCCTGGTCGGACAACGAGGCGGAACGTGAAGGGATGCGTGCGCCGTGGGGAGAAGAAGCTTCCATAGTGTGGGACGTGGGGGACGAACTACCGGAAGACATAAACAACGCCGAAGGCTTTTGCCTTGTTTCACGTTCGTCCGATTCCGCAGGAGGCGGATGCGAGGACCTTTTCACGAAGCTTGAACGCCTGATTGAAGATGGCGGAAACGATCCCCTGTTTCGAGACCCCGGTCTTCAGAAGGCATGGGCGGCCCGGAAAAGAGGCGGGACGGGCGCGGCTCGTTTCGACGAAGGCATTCTTATTACCGCTTGAATCGCATCCAATGCGGAAGCCCTTCCCACGCCGATCCGGCCTCCACATGTCAAGGGGCCGATCGTCTATGAATTCACTCGTAGACGGATCATCCTATCGGGTGCCGGTCTTCCAAAGAAGACCGTTGGGCTGCTGATCCGGCGAACGCCGGGATACGATCCGCAATACGGCTATTTCATCAGTAACGCCATGAGCACAGTACAAGACTAAGAACCCTTGTGTGGCTCAGTGGTCTGAGATGGGCTATCGAACAGCGTTTTCAGGAAACCAAGACAGAGCTGGGAATGGACCACTACGAGGTACGTAAATTTCCAGGGTGGCACCATCACATAATAACCTCCATGCCGGCACATTTCTTCCTCCGGCACCTGAAAATCAGGATGGGAAAGAAAAGCACCATCCATTACTGTGTCGCAGCTTAGGGTTCTGCTTGCAGTCATTTTGCCGATGAAGCAACACACCGTAGAAACGCTGATTCAAAAGATAGTCCGGATACAGACCCAAAACCATCGGTCCTATCCGTCACATCGAAGACGGAGCATACCCGAAGCCGCCAAAGCACCGTAAGTAACGTCGTAGGGAGAAGACTTCCAGTCGACAAGGGGGCCGACATGAATGCCAAGGACGACAAGGGACGCACCGCCTTGACGTCAGCCATGGGGAAGAAATGGTCGGAGATCGTTGAGTATTTGAAATCCCGTGGAGCGAAGTAGGGTCATCCAATCATCTTCTCCAAGAATTATTGGGGCTAAGTCCCACAACGCTTCAATACGGAATGATCCATTTCCTAAGA
>JAZDOF010000152.1:0-4259 GCA_043799015.1 Pseudomonadota bacterium
GTTCCTATAGCCTTTCAAGATGCGTGCCAAGGCACGGCAGGGTGAGCGGTGCGGAGGTAAAAGCCAAACATATCAATATACCGGCTTCGTCGCCCCCCTTGGCGGCCTGGGCCGATAAGTCGGGTCCATCGGTCGATTTGAGCGTTATCGCTCGCATTCCAAAGCAGCCGGTCGGACCATGAATGATATCAGTTCGTTTGATCGTGCGATGTCGCACAAGGAATGAGGTCCATTGAGCATTATCGCTCAGCGGAATCAAGCTTCGCCAAATGCCGTGTCAAAGCGAAACGTGAAATCCCAAGAAGTCGAGCCGCCTCCTGCTTCACCCCTTTGCTCTGTTCGAGCGCGTCGGCTATAAGCTTTCGCTCAAGCTCCCCCAGCAGTTTCGGGAGGGATCGTTCGAGGGGTAGGTTCATCGACGCGTCCGCGCATGCCGACTCCGGGTCGGTCAACCCGAGATGTTGGGGAAGCAATGGACCACCCCGGCTGACGATAAGGGCGCGCTCGATGACGTTTCGCAGTTCCCGGACGTTCCCGGGCCACGAATAGCGGCAAAGGCCGTCCATTACGGCCTTACTTATTTCGGGAAGAGTACGCGACGGAAGGTCCGGCGCCAAACCTCTGAGGAGCTTGCCGACAAGCAGCGGGATGTCATCGATCCGTTCCCGCAAGGGCGGGACCCATATGGAGAACACGTGAATGCGATAGAATAAGTCTTTTCTGAACCGGCCGGCTTCCACTTCCCTCACCAGGTCCCGGTTGGTTGCGGCAATCAACCGCGCGTCAATACTGATGCTCGTTTCACCCCCCACTCTGGTAAACTTGAAGGTATCGAGAAAGGTCAACAGCTTTGCCTGTAGCGCTAAGGGAAGCTCTCCTATCTCATTCAACAGCAGAGTACCCCCCTCGGCAAGCTCCACCAGTCCCTTGCGGCGTCGGCTCGCCCCTGTGAACGCCCCCGGCTCATGACCGAAAAGCTCGGATTCGGCCAGCTCAGGCGGCACCGCTGCACAGTTGATGGCATGAAAAGGCCCCCCTGATCGCTTTGAGTGCTTATGAATGTACTGTGCCAGATAGTCCTTGCCCGCACCGCTCTCGCCGGTGAGGATGACGATGCTCTCGCTCTCCGCGGCCATACGGGCCCTGTCGAGCGTAGATCGCATGGCAGCGGAAGGAAATTCCTCATCCTTCCCCGATGTCTCGCATGGGACGGCGGGAGGACTTGGGATTTCTCGGGCTATGGCGCAGACCCCGATGATGACGCCGGTTTCGTTGCGCAACGGAAACCGGACAAAATCGAGCCGGATGGACCGATCCACGTAATTGATCGTCTGCGGAGAATCGACGGTTTGCCCTTCAAGCACTCTCCCTTCCAGCTTTTGCGCCTGCTCCGCATAGCTTTCGTCGAAAAGATCCCTGTCCTTTCGCCCTATTATGGCCGATTCACGGGCCCCCAAAAGTTCGAGGAAAGCCCTGTTGACTTCGGTGTATCTCAGTTCCGAGTCTTTCAGGAATATGCAGTCCTGGGCGGTCTCGAAGAGGGACCGGAAACGTTTCTCGCTTTCTACGAGCGCCTTTGTGCGCTGTTGAACAGCGGCCTCCAATTGCCGCAAGTGGTCCTTCAAGGCGTCTTGGGCCTCCTTCATCCCCAGAAGCGATGCTGTCCGCACCTGAAGTTCCAACCTGTCTATGGGCTTGCTTATGAAATCGTTGGCCCCCGCCCTGACCGCTTCCAATCTGTCCTCTTTGCTCGTAAGCACCGTCACCATGATAATGGGAACATGGCCCATCTCCGGGTTCGCTCTCATTCGACGGGCCACGTCGAAGCCGTCCATACCCGGCATCATGACGTCGAGCAATACCAGATCAATCCCCGGCTTGAGTTTCTCGAGCGCGTCAAACCCGTCAACGGCCGTTTCCGATTCATACCCAAGGGAATCCAACATCCCCTGCAAGAGTTGAATGTTCCTACGATCGTCATCTACGACAAGTATCCTTTTGGTTTGATGCATGAGTCCCCCGGCAGAACTCGGTTTGTCCCGTCCCATCCGTGCCGTTCGTCTAAAACTCAGCGCTTACGAGGAGTTCCATCCCGAATACCGGGTCGATCCTTCTGGATGGATCCGTACCGAAGTAGTTTCCCGGCGTGGGGTTTTTCCAATTCGGGACCGTCCGGTCCACACAAGCGAAGGAAAACCATCGTCCCGGTTGCCAATATGCAAGGGTCCACGACAAGGTGAATCCATCGAGTAATTGCCATGTCGCTCCGCAATCCACCTCCCAACCCAAATCGCCGTCCGGGATGGAAGGAGCCGGGGTTAGGAACTGATCGACTTCAACATAAGCGACGTTTCCCGTGAACCTTTCCAACGGCGGGGCGGTTGAAAAATCCGGCCTGATAAATCCCCATCCATAGCCGTGTCCGCTCCTTTCCGCCATGAAGTACGACCCGAAAAAATTCAAATTGGATGCGGCGGCATAGTCCACTCGGACCCCCTGGGTCGTTGCATCGGTCATGTACCCGTGCCCGCTGTCCCTGGTAAAGCTGTTGTTTCCTCCGCCGTACGTGTACGACATCAGCAGACTGTAGGGCTTGAAAAGGCTAACGTTACCGAATTCGGAAAAAGACCGAAGGTCCGCTTGGCGGTCGATCTTCATCCCGTGGCGCCTGTCCGGGCCCGGAATCCATGCCCAAATCGAGCTCATCTTAATAGGTCCCAGCACTGCGCCCGATTCTCTAGCCCATCGCCAATGCTCCACGTAGTCGGGAGCAAAAAGGCTTCGACCGCTGCCGTCCGGCACGGTACCGGGAGCCGAACCCAGCCGGCGTTGGCGCCGGGTCCGCGCATATGCCCAGGCGGCTTCCGCATTGAAGAAGAATGTTCCATCATTATATTTGAAGAATATTGAGCCGTCCGAAAAATCCGTATCGGTGGGTATAACGGCAAACCGTCCGGTCGGTGGGTCGGTGTCCGTGCCTTGAAAGGAAGCCGACTCGGGCCCTAGATGCGTCCTACGGTATTTTCCCAGGGCTCCCATGGAGACGGCACCCGAATCGTAGGTCACGAGGCTTCTCACATCTATTTGCCTGACCGCGTTCTTGTCCGCCTGCGAATAATACTGAGTCGTGCCCAACAACCTGGGACTGAAACCGAACCCGATTCGCAGCGGACCGATAGGTGAAACCAACAGCAGGCCCGCCGCATCGGCATTATCCGTCGCGTCGTACATCAACCCCGTTCCGAAGGCTTCCGGTCGCTTTCCCACGACCAAAGTGCCCAAGGGAGTCCCGGCTGAAACCCACAAGGTGTTCCAGTAGCCCGGTGAGAAGGATCGCGACACCCCGGGCGCCGTGCCTTCAACGTACTTGGATGAAACAAGCGCTCCCGCGCTGACGTCCGAGGACGGCACCGCCCATGACCCGATTCGGTACGAGCCCCGGATCCGGATGGCTTCGTTTATTCGCCATTCCGGGTCAAGCCTCATGTAAATGCGGGCTAGAGACATGTCCGAGCCGGATGACATTTGTCCGATCTCGTTTCCCAGCCAGCCGTTCATGGACGCGGCACTGCCCCGAGTCCCACCGTAACCGGCCGGACCGGGATCACTATTGTCCTCGTTGAATGAACCGAAGAACCCGTTGGGCCCTGTTCCCGAATAGAGGTAGTACTCCCACGTAAAGGCGCTTCGTAGGGAAAACTCCCACGCGGCTGCGGGACCAACCTGGGATAAGACGAAGAACCCCGTTACCAGAGCTACGACTAGTCCGGCAATCAGTCTCGTTATCCCCGTGTCGCCGGGCGCAAAGGCCCGAGGGTCCGGTAAATGCACTACAATCCCTCAATCCATATGGTTTCAGCCTACTGTACGTCAAACCGTACCTAATAGTACCAAGTTACTCCATACGCATAACATAACGCAACTACTTTCCGCCGTTATGCTGGGAGTCCCCGGTCTTGCGAGGGTTCACGACGATTGGGGCTCCACGGCATCGGAAAGCGACCGAAGGGCCGGTTTTACCCCCAATGCTGTTGACTTAGGGTTCCGGCCAATGAATGGAGACAATCGGGCGACCCCTTCGGGGTCGAAGACGGGGTTTGAAAGGCATCGTCGTCCACGGGTTGAAACCCGTGGCTACCTTTGGGCTGCCCCTTCAGGGCAGGCAATGCAAGCGGCCGCGCGCAGGCACGCCTCCTGGTCCCGAAGGGACCGACCAATGGTAGCCGTGGGCTTAAGCCCACGGAAGCCGGCACAAAAAC
>JAZDOF010000359.1:0-2090 GCA_043799015.1 Pseudomonadota bacterium
CTTCTCCTCCAATGCTTTCCTCTGCAAGACAAGCAGGGCCGTCGAACAAACAGCCAGAATAGAAAGGGAGCGATTGCTAAGGGATTGCCATATCGATCCTCCTGGAGGTGAGAGTAAGTAGCCCAGAACAATGAGTGCGGAGCCTAAGAGAGCCAAGTCATATGTTCTTTGTCTCTCGGGACCCCAAAGGGATAGCAGCACCGGCACGATATTCAAGACCCCTATGGCGACTCCCAAGGGGACCGCCAAATCAAACAGAAAGATTATGAGAATCAGACCGCCACAGATTAGATTGAGCGGACTTGCCCACACAAGCAGACCGTCACGTCCTGAAGCCTTCGATTCGCTCATGACGCATGCTCTCCTCTTCCCGTTGATTACCAAGCTATAGCTTCAGATACGACCACCGTCCCAATACCTCTGAGAATGGCAATCGGAGAACCAGGATAATGCGAATCGCAGGGATCGCAGCCGCCCGACAAGTGTGCCCGAAACTGATTGCAATTTCAAGCTATGAGAATAAAGCGCACATCCATCACGTTCGTCCTTGTCGGGCCGGTCATAATGAGATCGCCAAGCTCTTGGAAGAAGTGATATGAGTCGTTCGCAACAAGAAATTTCAACGGGTCCAGCCCCAGAGTGCGAGATCGGTCCAGGGAGTCGGTATCGACCATTGCTCCCGCCGCATCCGTTGGTCCGTCCGTACCGTCTGTTCCCGCGCTCAGGAATAAGCAATCACCGATCTTTGATGCTTCCCGAACCAGAGAAAGGGCAAAATGCTGATTCCGGCCTCCCATACCTTCTCCCCTCAACACGACAGTGGTCTCTCCGCCGCTGAGAAGGCAAGCCGGAGGCCCTTATTTCATGCGCCGACGCAGCGTGGAAAAGGGCGGCCTCCTCGGTATCTCCTTGGATTCCGGACGAGAGAATGAGGGCGTTGTAACCCAATTCCTCCGCCTTGGATCGAGCTGCCCGCAAGCACAGTATGTTGCTGCTCACGATTACGTTGAGGACCTTGTCAAAGATCTGATCTCCCTTCTTGGGCGTGTCCGGAATTCTTCCTTCCGCGCCCTCGTTCAGTCGCCGTGCGACGTTGGAGGGGATCTCGCCCATGAGACCGTAACGCTTCAGTACCTCGATGGTCATCGCAAATGTCGAGGAATCAGGAGAAAACGGACCGGAAGCAATGACGTCCGGATCATCAGCCACCACATCCGACAACATGAGATTCAGAACAAGAGCGGGATACGCCAACTGCATGAGCTGCCCGCCCTTCGCTGCGGAAAGATGTTTCCTCACGGCGTTTATTTCATGGATGTCGGCTCCACAGGCGAGCAGTCTTTGAGTGAGTCTTGCCTTGTCTTCGAGAGTGATTCCCTGTGCCGGAACGGGAAGCAGCGCTGAGCCTCCTCCCGATATGCAGGACAGGATCAGATCTTCCGCCCCGGCCGATTCGAGAATCCCCATGATCGCCCTGGCGGCTTCTTGTCCGGCTTCATCGGGAACAGGATGTCCGGCTTCCACGATTCTGACCCGCTGCAGAGGAACTCCGTGACCATACTTGACGCATATGATCCCGCCATCTATCCGGTCTCCCAGCATGTCTTCCAGTGCCTTTACCATCGGGGCGCCGCCTTTGCCGGCTCCAACCACGAGTACCCGGCGAAACACCGACAGGTCAACGTGGAAGTCAGGGGCAATGGACAATTCGTTGCCGGTCACCTTCACGTAGCGCTTGACCGCGGCCTCCGGATCAGCGGCTTGAAGCGCAGTGGACAAGATCTCCCGAGCATCGGATCTCAACCGTTTCAGTGTTTCGTATTCAGGCATGTCCATCCTCATGTGACGGTAGGCCGTGGCTGTTTGCCCCATTACATTGATAGGCTTGAGGTGAAACATGGCCTAACTCCAGGGTACGGCTACAGTCTTTCGGCTTCCTGCAAGAAGGAAACGCTGCATTGCTTGGGCTTGTCCCATTCATTTATCAGATAGTCTTTGGCGTCCACGAAAAGGGCGGCCTGTTCTTCCACGATTCGTTCGGCCTCGAACGAATCCATGTCCTTGGTCTCGTTGATGAATGACGCTACCCG
>JAZDOF010000363.1:0-3102 GCA_043799015.1 Pseudomonadota bacterium
GACAGAACCATGTCGACGGAATTCTGCAAAACTTTCTCAACCACTAAGTTTGGAAAATTCCCCGAAATAGGTAGGGAAAGTACTTTGGACAGTAGAATAAACGGGTTAGTCAGGTCGGTAGCCTGAGCGGCAGAGACAAACATTGCGGAATCAATAATTGAGGACCACGAGACGTAATCGGCGAAATGTCTGTGGACGACTTCAGGAATATCAAAGTGCTGCTGTATCAGTTGAGGACATGAGGGCGCATTCGTGTCCCAGATATAATTCTGGTTCCCCTCTGCCATTGTCTTCCATTCAGGTAGCAGGAAGGGGTCCACATGATGGTCAATCCATAGGAGTGCATCGGGATGAAACAAGAAATCCACGACACCAGTTGGCCTTCTAAACTTCATAGAGGACCATTGACTTGAGATATCATAGTTTACCGGGTGCAAGTCGGGCTTTTGGGGTGTCAACGCCAACAACAAGGCCGCAGAGACAACGCCATCGAAGTCCCGATGATAGTACAAATCAGCTAGTTGGGGCAAGATCATCTGTTGAGCCACTTTCGCATGAAGTCCCGTTCGTCTCTTGGGACACGAACGATCCTTTGTCGAGAAGGAAATCCAAGTCATATCCGAGGTAATGATCAACAAAGGAGCCATCGTTAAAACAGAGAACCGGGATTCGTTCCGGACTGCGCTCCGATTTTGTTAAATAGGGCACAAAAAGATACGTGTTATCAAAACGGTAACACGAGTAACTGGGCATTTGGTCAGCATGGCGAATTTCCACCTTCCCGACCGCCAGAGTATCATTAGCTATTTTTCTCAACTCGCACACAGACTCGCGTATCTTCTGCGCCCGCTCCTGAGACGTCTCATTGAACCGTCCAGCATAGAAGGCCATAAGTTCCGAGCAGTCAGGGTTTGCCAAGACCACCCGAAACTTGGTATCAGGCCGGCTCAGAAAGGACTTTACTTCCGCTATGGTATGCCCCTGAAGCAGGGATCTAGCTGAAATGGCAACCACGCTTATTTCCGATGACTTCTCAAAAAGCTCTCCCCATGGAACTTGATGATACCACCAGAATTGGCTGAGCCCACTGGCTAATATGGCGTCCCTTATGCTCAGACGCTCGAAAAAGGTGTCTATCGCGGTTTTCCATAACCAGGTACGGATTAGGATTTGAACGACTATCACTACAATGAACAACTTAGCTATTCCCTGTATAGGTTCTACGAGGCTGGGAGTTAGGGGAGTCAGCAAACTGGCCGCCCAAAGCATGAAAACGCCTATGAGTAAGACAATAAGAATGAGTACGGCTGCACCCAATCCTCCCCCGGTAAGCCAAGCGCGTAGCTCTCTTGCCTTCTTGACCAAATCCTCAGCCATTACGCTTTCCCTCCGCTAGATTCTCCCTTCCGGCCTTCATTCTTGTGTCCTCGATTTTTCAGAACCTCCAGAATTCCTGGATAACCTCAGCGTCCTGACCGATCTGACTTCCATCCCCTCTTAACTCTACGGGCATAGTGTTTGATGCCCGTAAGAGTAGCGAGAAAGAAATACCCCGCAATACGCCTCATTTTCCGTGGGAGCCTCTTGGGCCTGTCTTCTCTCCAAAACCAAAACAGGGCGGCCTGATTATTCAGACTGCCCTGTTGTATCAGGCTGTTATGTGGCGGGAGCGACGAGACTCGAACTCGCGACCTCCGGCGTGACAGGCCGGCGTTCTAACCAAACTGAACTACGCCCCCGGGCGTGCCGTATTGCCGAGCGTGGTAGGCGGAACAGGATTTGAACCTGTGACCCCCGGCTTGTAAGGCCGGTGCTCTCCCGCTGAGCTACCCGCCCACGGTTCGTGGAATGCTCCAACGGGGCCTTGGCAGATACGTATCAGCAGAGAATACCGGTTGGCCCGTCCTGTGTCAAGAGAAAATTTCCTGTAACCATTCGGTCTCTATGGGTCGGCCTGCCGAGACTCTCTCTTACAAGAAACGCAGGCTGGAAAGCCTGCGCCACGTTGTCCTCAGCGGCCGCCGAATCCTCCCTACTCCACCTCGCCAACCAGTATGAACGAAGCCCAGAAGTAGGGGTGGTCGTAGCCGGATTCACGCAGGAGGAAGCGCGCCCGGGTAAGGGAATCGAGCTTGCTGCGGCCGCCCTTGCGGAACGCGAAGAAGTTGGCGATGAGATGGACCGAACTGTCCACCGCGACCGGCCACAGGCTTACCAGCACGCTCTTGGCTCCCGCGTACTGGAAGGCTCGACCCATGCCGAGCACGCCTTCCCCGGCCACATGCTCTCCCAGCCCGGATCGGCACGCGGCAAGCGCCACCACATCCGCGTTGATTTCCAGCGCGGTGACTTCACTCATACGAAGGTACCCGTCCGTGCCGGGGGGCATGAGGGAGAAAACCAATACCGGCTCTAGGATACCGGGAAGATCGTTGCCGAAATACCCGTGGCCCGCGAACACCAATTGCGCATACCCGTCGAGGCCGCAGGCCGCGTTATCCAGGAAATCGCGCTTGTTTGCCGCAAGACCGGTTCGGATGTCCGCATCCGGGCCGTACATCCATGACAAGCGCTGCACCAATCCGTCGGATTCCTCCAATCGGATCCAGGTGGGCGGCTGAGGCCCGCAGATGAGGTCAACCGGCGCACCCATGAGGGACGGCCGGCGCGAGCTTCGGGCCTCGGTCGAGACTTGCCGGGTCGCGCCGCCTGTCGCTTGTTCGGATCCCCGCCACCTTTCGTCGAGCTCACCAAACACGGGGTCCGCGATGACCAGGGTCCGGCCGCCGTTGGGGCCTTGCCCCGCGTATCGCTTGGAGTTCGTTCGCGCGGTCAACGATTGCCAATAGGACACGGTGTTTCGGTCGCCCAGGAATTGGACCCCTGAAACGGAAACCATTATCTGGTCGCTTCGTCGAGCCCTTCGCGTGTGCACGGTTCCGTTGCCGTCCAGCACCAGGACCTCGAAGGGGAGTATGCCCAGCACGTCGTCGGGGACCACGATCAGGTGCTCCCCTTCAGGTACGGGTTCGATCACCCCGTCCAGGAGAATGTCCGCGAGGTATCGTCCCTGTTCGAAGTTGAACGATCGGAGCTTTTCCA
>JAZDOF010000387.1:0-5349 GCA_043799015.1 Pseudomonadota bacterium
GACAAGGTTCCTTCGGGGCAGTGGCGAAACAAGGCACGGAGATGGCCGTCAACGAGATCAACAAGGCCGGAGGGGTCAACGGCATCAAGCTTGAGGTTCTTTCTCGAGACTCCAAACGAAGCGTGCAGGACGCCCGGGAAGCATTCACCAAGCTCGTGACGGCGGACTCCGCCGACGTCGTAATCGGACACGTTACGGACGATGTTGCACCTGCCCTTGCGGCTCTCGCCATGCAGCACAAGACGCCGCTCTTGTTGATCGGAAGCCGGGCATCCGCCATAACGGGCAAGGACTGCAACCGTTTCACCTTTCGACTGTCGCCCGGCGTCGTCCAGGATGCCAAGACGGCCGCTCTTTTGGCAGGGTGGACCAAAGCCGGGAATTGGAATGTAATTGCATCGGATGATGAAGGCAATCGCGAGTTATGGACCTTGTTCAAGAAATATACCGGCGAGCTGCGGAAGGATGCGTCGTTTGCCGGGTCTGCTTCCTCGGAATTTGTGCCCCAATCGGACCCGGACTTTGCCGTGCCCATTCGGCGCATAAAAGGGTCCTCGGCCGACGGGGTGTTGATCTCGCTGTACGGTGCTGATTTCGTAAGCTTTGTCCGCAAGGCCAAGGCCGAGGGATTGTTCGATGGGAGGAGGGAGTTTGTCGTAGTCGGCGGCTCCTTGGCCGAACTCATCGCGCTCGGAATGGAGATGCCGGAAGGTATCTGGATGTCCACGCCGTATTGGTATCAAGCTAGTTGGAGCCCGCAGAATTCGGTCTTTGCAAAAACGTACGAGACTGCGTTCGGAGCCCCTCCGTCAGCGGAAGCGCAATTCGGTTACGCGGCCGTAAAGACATATGCCGCAGCGCTGCAAAAAGCGGGGACGCCGAATAAGGAGAGCATTCCGGCAGCCTTGGAAGGGCTCGATCTGGAACTTCCCGTAGGCCGACTGGTCATTCGCGCCGAGGATCACCAGGCCGTCACGCATAGTATGGGCGGTAAAACCGCGCGAATAGGAGTGACGGAGCGTAAGTGGCGTTTCAGAAGCCTAGCGGCGATGATGCTCTTCAGAGTGAAGGAAATATCGGATCCTGCGTTGGAGCGTGGATGTAATATGAGGTGACCCGCCTGCGCCGGAAGGTGTGCTCGGGCGTCACGTTGAAACGTTCGGTGCTTCTCCTGATGATCGACTCTTATTGATGGGAGGTGTGGCATGAGCTCCGAGAGGAAGAGTACGGAAGGAAAGACCACTCGCAGAGAATTCCTAAATCGAGTAGTGCCGGCAGGCCTTGCAGTAGGTGCGGCCGGCGTCTTTTCCGGGTTGGAAGCAACCGGTGCGCTTGAGCGCGATCACATTTTGATCGGACACCCCAACCCCTCCACGGGAATGCTCGCCGAATTCGGGGCGATCTCTCCCTGGGCCGATGATCGGGTCATGTCGGCCATTAACGCTCAAGGCGGCATTTTCATAAAGGAATACGGCAAGAAGCTGCCCGTGCGTGTCAAAGTCGTGGACACCCAGAGCGATCCCTCCCGTGCGGAGAAGATAGCCACGGATCTGATAGTCAAGAACAAGATCGATATCATGGTTGTCATGCACACGCCCGACACCGTTAACCCCGTAAGCAAAGTATGCGAAAAGAACAAGGTCCCAAGCGTATCGATGGTGGTCCCGCTTGAATCCTGGCTGTCGGCCGGCCCTTTCGAGTGGTGTTACCATGCTTTCTGGTCGGTCGATTCCTTGAGCGAGTTGTTCTTGGGGATGTGGGACCAATACGCGGACCGAACCAGCCGCGTATTCGGCGGATTATGGCCTGACGATCCTGACGGAAAAGTGTGGGCGGACATCTTTTCCAAGAAGCTTAAGGCTAGGGGTTACAGAGTCGTTGACCCGGGCCGATACTCCTATTGGACCCCTGACTTCACCGAGATGATCAATCTGTTCAAGCGTGAAAAAGTCGACATTATCGGAGGCGTGCCTATCCCACCGGATTGGGCCAACTTCTGGCGGCAGGCCCGCCAAGACGACTTCCATCCAAGTATGGCGGCAATATCGAAGGCCATGGCTTTCCCCGGAGCGGCCAACTCATTGCCGGGCAGTTTAGCGTCCGGCATAATTTCCGAGCTTTGGTGGAGCCCTTTTCACCCATTCGCGTCCTCGGTGACGGGGGAGACTTCGGAAAAGTTGAGCACGGCCTGGACCAAGGACACGGGTGCCCAATGGACAATGCCTTTGGGATTCGGTTACGCCGGGATGGAGATAGCCGTCGATGCCATCCGAAGAGCTCAATCCCTCGACAAGGAAAAGATACGACAAGCCCTGGCCGCGACCGATCTGGCCACCGTGGTCGGAAGGATCAGGTTCAGGGACGACCACTGCTGTGAGACGCCCCTCGTGGCCGGTCAGTGGTTCCCGGGAACCAAGTGGCCTTGGGAATTGGGGATAACTTACAATAAGATGCAGCCCGAAATCCAGACCACCGCACAATTCGTTTTTCCCATACCCAAATAATGATTTGGGGTTAAGGACGCGAAAAACCGGCTGGAACACGAAGTCACCAAGGCGAGGGGTTACCGACCGTCGATGTTGCCCATGGCCCCATCCGGAAGACTCGCTTTCGCAGCGAGAAATACCGTTTCAGAGGCTTCGTGGGTAACCGTTCACCACGATGAAAAGAAAAGGCGAACCACCAAGGCACAAAGACACCAAGAAATCGATGAATGGTCGGCCCCCGTCATCGGACCGAGTGTGGCCGGGCCGAACCTTGTGGAACCTTCTTAAGGTTTCCTTTGCGACTTTGTGTTTTGGTGGTGGATTTCTTCTTCCTTCGGCGTTGCTGCGGGCATCTCGGTGAACCCTTACCTTCGTGGTTTGATTCTCAGGGTTTAGCGAGTCGTCACGGTCAACTTTTACACCCGTAGGCTATTGGATGCCTTCATCTCCGGCGTCCATCCCGAACTTCATGAGTCGATATCGAAGGGATCGAAGAGTTATGCCGAGCAGCCTCGCCGCGCGTGACCTGTTGCCGTTGGTCATTTCAAGGGCGCGACTCACCAGTTTTTTCTCAAGTTCCTCGGTGGCCCGGTTCAGGTCGATCCCGTCAGGAGGAATGTCCATGGCTTCCGCGTCGGATATCACCTCCGCGCTACCGATCAGTTTGGAAGGAAGATGCTCGGCGGTGAGCTGGTCGGTATGTTCAAGGGTCACGCAACGTTCAATGATGTTTTCCAGTTCCCTCACGTTGCCCGGAAAGTCATAGCTCATCAATACCCGCATGGCCAGCGACGAGACACGTCGAATATCCCGACTCTGTTCGGCCGCGAACTTTTTGAGAAAGTGGTCTGCAAGCGCGGGGATGTCGTCTTCACGTTCCTTCAGGGCCGGCACCCTGATTCGGATTACGTTCAGCCTGTAGTAGAGGTCTTCCCGGAATCGTCCCTCCGCCATTTCCCTTTCAAGATTCTTGTTGGTCGCGGCAAGCACCCTCACGTCGAGCTTCTTGGCTTCCGTTCCGCCCACCCTGCGAAATTCCCGGTCCTGAAGGAAACGGAGGAGCTTAACCTGTACGGATTGAGGTATTTCGCCTATCTCATCCAGGAACAGGGTGCCTTTGTCCGATTCTTCCACAAGCCCCGGTTTGTTCACCACGGCACCCGTGAAAGCGCCCTTTACATGGCCGAACATCTCCGATTCAAGTAGGTTTTCGGGTATTGCCGCACAGTTCACCGTAACGAAAGGGCGGTCCATTCGCAGAGACTTATGGTGAATCGCTCGGGCGATGAGCTCTTTGCCGGTGCCGGACTCACCGATGATCAAGACGTTTGCTTTTGAGGGGGCCACCCGCGCTATAAGCGAAAAGATCTCTCTCATCTCCCGAGATCGACCTATGATGAGCCCCGCGCCGTAATCAAGACCGGGAAATCGGTCGGAATCCGGGCTGGACTTTCTGAGCCGGGCCGCCTCGAGGGCATTTCGGATAATGCCCCTCAAGTCATCTATCTGAAAGGGTTTGGATACGTAATCGTACGCCCCTTCCCTAACGGCCCGAATCGCGTCTTTCGCGCTCGCATATGCCGTGATGGCAATTATGGGCACAAGGGGATCGATCCCGTGTATCTTACGTATAAGGTCCAAACCGCTCATGCCGGGCATCTTGATGTCCGTAAGGATGAGTTCCGGCATCTGCTTACGATATATTTCGAACCCGTCCTCTCCGTTGGAAGCGGTATAGACCTCGAACCCGTCCCGTGCGAGCATGATCTGTAACAGCTCTCTCATTCCGGGCTCGTCATCAACCACCAGGAGTCTCTCGGCCATGGTCATCCCCTCTCCCCACTCCCGGTACCTTCCTGCGGAGGTGCCAAGGGCAACCGAACGGTGAACACGGTACCTATTCCGGGAGCGTCCTCCACCTCAATAGTACCATTGTGCTCCTCCACCACGCTCAGCACCACCGCCAATCCCAATCCCGTTCCATTCGCCTTACTCGTGGCAAAGGGCTCAAAAAGCCTATACTTCATATCCATCGGAATGCCTTCTCCGGAATCCCGAACCTGGAGCCGGACTTCTCCCTCGGTCTCTTTATTCTCCAACAACACTTTGATCCGTTTTCCGTTCGGGGTGGCGTCCCGGGCATTGGTCAATAAATGTCGAATGGCCTGTTTGAGACGGTCCGCATCGCCTTCGACCTCAACACCCTTGTTAAGCAACGTTTCGACTGTAACGTGTCCCGTACTCTTCTTATCGAGGGAAAAGAGATCAACCGTTTCTTTTACCAAGTCATCGAGCATTATGCGTTCTCTATGAGGTAAATCGGCGTGTACGGTAGCCACGAAGTCTCCCACGAGATTATTAATGCGGTCCGCCTCTCGGACCACGATCCGCGTGAGTTGCTCTTCGTGTGCCGCACCACACTCGGATTGGGCGATGAGTTCCGACGCACCGCGTAAGGCGGCCAAAGGGTTGCGGATTTCATGGGCCATGCCCGCGGCTATTCTAACGAAAGCGGCCTGTCGTTCGCTCAGACGTACCCGCTCCTCCATTTTCTTGAACTGGGTTACGTCCTGAAATATCACAAGTCGGCCGTTCGGCACCCCCTGTTCATCTTTGAGGTCGGAAACGCTCACTTCCAGGTAAAGGCGCTCGCCTTCAACTTCAAGAATAGTCAGGTACTTGTCGCCCATCTGTCCGGACCCCGCGGCCTCGTCGCACAATAAAGGAAAAACCTTGTTCAGCGGGATGGCGACCAGGTCCGTGAGCTGCCGGCGCAGCAGCCGGCACGCGGCCGTGTTGACGAAGGTGATCCTGTCTTCCTGGTCCGTAGTGATAATTCCTCCGGCAATGCTTCGGACTATAT
>JAZDOF010000391.1:0-2324 GCA_043799015.1 Pseudomonadota bacterium
AGCATAGTTCAGGGCAAAAACGGAGGGAAACGAATACCCGGCGAGCTGCTCGGCCACCCGGACGAGATCGGGTGAAGGACGCGGCCTTGCGGCCAATGGCCCGAGATACTGCCCGAGGACCCACATCCCCGCGAAACTGGCCAGAGCGAGCAAAGCGGCCCGCGATCCGGCAATAACCCGGGAGAGTCCGACGGCAACCGCCAGAAGCACCAGGACCCACGGAAACTTGGCCGTTGATGATATCCACCGCGCCCAGGCCGTGGATGCCGGAGTGGCGGCCTGTACGAAGCGGGCCACCGGCACATCCCCCGGGAAATACGCCCAATGTCCGGCGGCGATGGTCAGGAGTGCCCCAACGGCCAACAATATAACCCAGACTCTCTCCTTGACTGTCACGGTTCCTCGTTTCTTGTTGCGCGATGCACTCTCCTGATCGCTCGGGCATAAAGAGGCGAAAGGCCTGTCGGGGTTGTGGTGGCTGTGGTGATGGGAGTGCCCGGCGGGACGGTGACTCTAACTCCCAACACGACCATCGCGTTCCGACCGGGCAGGACCCTCCGGATGGGTCCTTCCAGACTGAGCAATGCCTGCGCGCGGGCCGGTGTCGGCCCGAGCAGTAGTGCCGGAAACAACGCCATTGTCAGAAGCTTGCAGGTAGTCTTCACTTGTTTTTCCATTTCGCTACTCCTTTCATGGTCTCGAGATTACGTGCCTTAACACGCTTGATGCCCACACGATGAGAACTTAAGTTGCGGACAGCTAACTGGCAAATTAAGAAGGACGAACGCGAACCGCCGAGGATTGGATGGTCCGGTATCGTCCCGCCCGCTCATGCTTCGATACCTCATGCTTCGATACCTCTCAAGAAACAGCACGAACGGGATGTGTAATCACGCTAATCCGCGATGAGCCCATTCTTTTAGAGGTCCCCTGATCCGTCGACCGGGCAGCTCACCCGTCCATCCCGATGAATCACCTCCACATGGCCGGCGATCTTGACATATCGAACAGCATTGAATATTATCGAATTACGATATCGCATGGCGATACCCGTCCGGATCGCCCCATCGACTTCAGACATGAGGAGCCTTTATGAATCCAACTGGTTTGTCCTACGTCGTTCTTTGCGGCATGGCGCTTGCCGCATCGGGTCTCACTCTTTTCTCCGGCTTTGGTCTGGGAACCATCCTCACACCGGTCTTTGCCATCTTCTTCCCCATCGAAGTGGCCATTGCTTCCACGGCGATGGTGCATTTCGCAAACAATCTTTTCAAGCTCGCTATGCTCTGGCGAAAAGCCGATCTTTCCATTGTCACCCGCTTCGCGGCCCCCGGAGCATTTACGGCGGTCCTCGGAGCGATGTTGCTCAAGTACCTTTCGGAGCTGCCCGTTCTGGCGATTTACGTGCTCGGCGGCAAAACCCTCGAAATAGAACCGGTCAAGGTCGTCATTGGAGGACTGATCGGTGTCTTCGCCCTGTTCGAGCTCATCCCTTCGCTGGAGGGCCGTATCCGTTTCGACCGAAAGCACCTGAGCGTCGCCGGTGCGCTGTCCGGTTTTTTCGGAGGTCTTTCAGGCAATCAGGGTGCGCTGCGCTCGGCCGCCCTCGTCCGCTGCGGCCTGGATAAGGCGGTATTCATTGCAACCGGGGTGGTATGCGCGGTGGTCGTGGACGCTTTTCGACTTGTCGGGTACGGCGCAACTTTCTATACCAAGAACTTCAGCGTGGTCAGGGAGGCAGGAGGGGCCGGCCTGGTCGGTGCGACGACGGTTGCGGCTTTCGTTGGGGCCTTTGCCGGCGCTCGCCTGGTCAAGAAGGTCACCATGGAAACTGTCCAGTGGATTGTCGGAGTCTCTCTTCTGCTCCTGGCCCTGGGGCTGACGGTCGGCCTTATTTGATCACTCGAGAGAGGAGCCGTCATGCTCAGGTATTTTTTCCTCGGATTTGTGCGCATTCACATCCTGCATCACGCCGAAAGAGAGTCCATTTTCGGTACCGGCATCAGGGACGAGTTGGCCAGCCACGGCTATGATCTCAGTTTCGGCACGCTCTATCCGATCCTGCACGGATTGGAGAAACAGGGTTATCTCACGAGCTACGATGAGGTAGTGAACGGCAAGGTAAGAAAGTATTACAAGACTACCGAAGCAGGTACGGCGGCCTTGAGAGAGGCGAAAGAGAAAATATCGGAGCTTGTCGAGGAGGTCCTTTAGTGCTCTGTCCGGTTAAGGCTTCGAGCTCGTCGATACCTGTGAATCGATAGCGGAGTGCGATGCGAATCCGCGGGAGGGGGGGCACATGAGAATTTTGGGGGATCAGGGGG
>JAZDOF010000395.1:0-2667 GCA_043799015.1 Pseudomonadota bacterium
GTCCCTTTGGCCCAATCCAACGGGACCTTCATTGCAGTCAGAACGTGTGACACGTCGACGGTGTCGGAATGACAGGCCGCACCGGCCGAGGCTGCAATGTCGAGTCCTATGGCTTCAAGTATTCGGTTGGCCTCCAGGCCCCTGAACGACAAGCTCAGGGTGTTGGGCAACCGTTGTTCCGGGTGACCGTTCAGCCGCATTTCGAGCCCTCCATGCTTTAGGCCCTCGTAGAATCGGTCCCTCATATCGCGCATATGCGTCATGTTGAGCGTGAGGTCCCTTTTCGCCATTTCGCAGGCCATCCCAAGCCCCACGATACCGATTACGTTTTCCGTACCCGCCCGTCTGCCCATTTCCTGCGATGCGCCGTGCATGAACTTGGCGGGTTCATATCCGCGCCGAACGTAGAGGGCGCCTATTCCTTTGGGTGCATAGATCTTGTGACCCGCGACGGACAGTAGGTCAACTCCAAGGGATTGGACGTCGGCAGGTATCTTGCCCAAGGATTGGGCTGCGTCGGTATGCATGACGATGCCCCTTGACCGGGCCAGGGCTGCGATGTCCTCTATGGGCTGGATGGTCCCGACCTCGTTATTGGCGTGCATGACGGATATAAGGACCGTTTCGGGTCTAAGCGCGGACTCGATGTCTTCCACCGCGACCTGTCCCTGTTCATCTACGGAAACGTACGACACTTCGAACCCGTGGACTTCGAGCCGACGGCAAACCTCCAATATTGCCGGGTGTTCGATTTCCGCAGTGACTATGTGATTGCCCCGATCTCTCAAGGCCAGGGCCGTACCTTTCAGGGCATGGTTGTTCGACTCGGTACCGCCGCAGGTGAATATAATCTCTTCGGGCGATGCATTGATGAGCTCGGCCACCTGTGCCCGAGCCTTGCGAATCGCCGTCTTCGGGGCTATGCCGTACCAATGTGAGCTGGACGGGTTGCCGAATTCCTCCTCCATGAACGTTCTCACGGCTGCGATTACTTCATGATCATGGGGCGTAGTCGCGTTGTAATCAAGGTATATGGGCTTGGGCATGCGTTCCTCTCCTGTGGTGGGAATGGGCGTACATCAAGCGGCTTCACCGGCTCGTGGTGATTTCAAGGCAACGATCTCCCTGAACGAAGCGCACCTCCGGCCCCAGCGCCATAAATCGGCCCAGTTCGGGGTGTTCCTTAAGCAACCGGAAGTAAGCTTCACTCAGAAACGGTATTCGCGAGGTAGGCATCCCGGGATTCACACGCGTGTCGGTCCACACGCCCCCTTGAAGCCTGAACGGCTTCCATTGCACGAACGCGCATGAAGGCGCCCATACGTCGGATGGAACAAGGGAGTTTTTCAAGAGCCAAAAACCAAGCCCGGGGTCGGTCTTGGCCGCACCGGCTCCGCTTTTTCCCTGATGTGCGGGAAGAAGAAACCCGAACTCCCGGGCAGGCTCGGCGGCAGGTGACGTCTCGGACGTGTCCGGGGCTTTCAATCGATTCTTTTCGAGCAAGTTCGCCGCCTTACGCATGGCCCATAGGGCCGGTACATAAGGATGACCCGGTTCCGAACCGGGAAGCGGGAAGGACTTCGTGACGGTCTCCGTCCTGTTTCGAACCACTCCGGAAAGCTTAACCCTCACTGTTTTGTCCGCGCCGCCGACGTAACCGCCCGTCAGAACAACTCCCTCTTGCCTAAAGATATCGGGAATCGGCGTAGGAAGCACATCCTCGGGAGTGTTGTCGAGCCATGTCATGGAAAGCCGGGACGCATCCGGCTGAGAGAAGCCGGAGAAAAATCGACTCATAGTCTCTTCGAAACCGGTTTTTTCCGAGAAATGGATGAGCTTACCGCCGGTCGCTGCGGCGATTTTGTCCAGGAAGGCCACGTCCGCTTGTTTTCCCAGGGCCATGACGAAGAAGCGGGCCCGGGCTCGATTGTACTTCGTCAAGCCTTCGATGATCTCCTGGGGCTTGGTAAGACCGATATTGCTCCTGCCGTCACCAACCAGGACCACCACCGAGGGCCTCTTCCGGGAAGGAAACAGCTCGACGGCGTTTACCAAACCATTGTACAGGTCCGTTCCTCCCTCGGAAGATAGAGATTCAACAAACCGTACCGCTTCGTAAACCGTTTTCTCACCCGCGGGAACCAGCTTGTCGGCAAACAGGACGGGCTCGGTACCTATCTTGACCACATTGAATCGGTCGCCGACATTGAGCCGCTCCAAACAGAAGCTTACCGCCTTCTTGGCCTTTTCGGCATCAGCCGGCCCTATACTTCCGGTTACGTCGATGGCGACGACCACGTCCTTCTCCGGCTCGACCTCCTTGACGGGAAGTATGGGGGGCAACACGAACGCCACAAACGTGCCCGGTTGATTGCCGACCCGGTGCGGGAGCAACCGCAGATCAAGGCCCGTACCGCCCAGCATTGCCGAAAGCCAAAAGTCTTCACGGACCTTCTTATCTAGGGCCCTAAAGCTCACCATCCATCTGTGCCGTTCCTCACGGAAAACGGACACGTGATGGGAAGGAGAAAAGGCCAGTCTGGTGGGACGGGACATCTTGTACCTTACCAGGACCTCCAATTCCGAAACCGGCGCCATGGAATACCGCTCTCCGTCAAACGGTATTAGGAGTTCGTGATGGTCGCCGCTTAGGGGCGTCGGGTTCGA
>JAZDOF010000397.1:0-2262 GCA_043799015.1 Pseudomonadota bacterium
CCGAACCCGAATAGTGAAGATCGGCAACGCGCACGGCGTCCGTATCCCCAAACCCCTTATCGACCAAATGGGCTGGGAGGGGGAAGTGGAGGTCAGCGTTCAAAGAGACCGTATCGTCATTAGTCCCCCTCCACGGCCCAGAGCCGACTGGGATGAGCAGTTTCGAGCCATGGCCGAGCTCGGTGACGACGAACTCCTCGATGCGCCGACGCCCACGCAATGGGATCAAGATGAATGGCAATGGTAGTCCGGCGCTTTGATGTATTTCTCGTCAATCTCGACCCCACCCAAGGAAGCGAGATACAAAAGACGAGACCTTGCGTTGTTGTTTCGCCGGACGAAATGAACAACCACATCGCAACTGTTCTCGCGGCCCCTATGACGACAAAATGTCGAGGTTACCCTTCACGCGTGGCCTGTCGATTTCGCGGTATATCCGCCTTGGTCACTAGGCTCAAGAACGACTCGTAGTCCCATCGCCCTTCCTCCTGATCTCCGCCTCGGAATCTCCGGTTCGCATGGCCCACTTGTTGCCCTCGGCCGCGGATAGTCTCAAATTCGTCTTGACGATAACCCTCGGGGTAGTTAAGGATGCATGATGCCATGCGTCCTTCAAGAAAGTAATTCGTCCGGCGCGCACCCGTCCAAGAGAAGGTCGACAGCCGCCGTACCCGGCAGGTGCTTTACGAAGGTCTTGGAACAAGAGGGCTGAATGGTTCGATTGCTCTGGTTGATACCCGCACTTCCTCTCTTGAGTTTTCTGTTGCTGGCCGTGCGCGGTTCGAGGCTGCCTCGCAAAGCGGTCGCCTACATGGGGGTGGGGTCCACGGGTATTTCCGCGCTCATCACCCTTGCCGTCGGTGCATCGTTCTTGGCGTCCCCGCCGTCCGGCCATGCGTACGTTCAGACACTGTGGACGTGGGTGGACGTGGCCGGGTTTTCGCCTCGCATAGCCCTTTATCTTGATGCTCTGTCATTGGTGATGATGGTCGTCATAACCGGGGTCGGGTTCCTTATTCACCTTTACTCCGTGGAATACATGAGAGAGGACGAGGGATACGGCCGTTTCTTCGCATACATGAATCTTTTCGTCGCCTCCATGCTGATACTGGTGCTTGCGGATAACTTGGTGCTTCTTTACGTAGGGTGGGAATGCGTAGGAGCGTGCAGCTACCTGCTCATCGGTTTTTGGTATCGTGAATCCGCGAACGGGGCCGCCGCGATCAAGGCCTTCGTCATGACGCGCCTCGGCGATATCGGGCTGCTGATCGGGATATTCGTTCTGTTTACCGCCATGGGGACGTTCAACATCGCCGATATAGCGCGCAGAGCCGTGGAAATATGGCCCGCCGGCTCCTCACCGGCCTTCTGGGCCGCTCTCCTCTTGCTAATCGGGGCATTAGGAAAATCCGCGCAGTTGCCCCTGCAAACATGGCTGCCCGACGCCATGGCCGGTCCGACGCCGGTTAGTGCTCTCATTCATGCGGCAACCATGGTTACCGCCGGCGTGTACCTTATTGCACGAACCCATGACCTATTCCTTCTAGCCCCGGACGTCCTATCCGCAGTAGCGGTCATAGGCTTGGCCACCGCCCTTGTCGCCGGATGCAGTGCCCTTGTCCAATCCGACATCAAGCGGGTTCTTGCCTATTCCACCATCAGCCAGATCGGGTATATGTTCTTAGCGCTCGGCCTCGGGGCATGGTCCGCTGCCATGTTTCATTTCCTCACCCATGCGTTCTTCAAAGCCCTGCTGTTCCTTGCCGCGGGTTCCGTAATCATGGCCGCGCATCATGAACAGGATATGTTCAAGCTCGGCGGACTTCGTAGAGAGCTGCCCGTGACTTTTTGGACCTTTGTCGTCGGATCCGCGGTCCTGGCGTCCGTGCCGTTGATCACGGCCGGGTTCTACAGCAAGGACGCCATACTGTGGTATGCCTATTCTTCTGAACTTGGGGGACCGTGGCTATGGGCCGGAGGCATCCTGGGGGCGTTTCTGACGGGCCTATACGCGTTTCGCGCCGTGTGCCTCACTTTCCTGGGTTCCTGCAAGACCGCGGTGACTCAAAGGATGGGGCCGGCCGCGACCGTTCCTCTGGTTGTCTTGGCCGTTTTCTCGCTCGTGATCGGGTTCATCGAGTTGCCTCCCACCATTGCTGATGTGCGCTGGTTCTCTTCGTTCATGAGTACTTGCCTGCCGAATGTGAAGACCGGGCTCGTGTCCCACAGTACGGAGGTCCGGCTCCAAATCGTTTGTGCCGT
>JAZDOF010000156.1:0-2696 GCA_043799015.1 Pseudomonadota bacterium
TTCCGCAATCGCCAAGGCTTCTGCCAGACATTCGATCGCTTTGGGTCCTTGGTCCAAGCGCAGATAGGCCAACCCCGCGTTGTGAAGGGCCCACTGTGTAAGCGCCATGTTGCGGTTTTTTTTCGCGATTCCGGCGGACTCCTCGAAGTACTTCACCGCCGTTGCGTATTGCTTCTGATCCGCGTAAACAGACCCGAGGCGGCCCAATGCGTCCGCTTCCGCTCTTGCACTCCCTCTTTTTCGGGCCCCTTCGAGCGACTTTTCAAAGCACTCGATCGCCTTCGGATATTGCTCCAATTTCCTGTAGGCGGTTCCCAGCGCGCTCAAAGACTGCGCGGGCGCATAAACCTTACCGGTATTTTCGTATGCCTTGAGGGATTGTTCGTAGTATTCCGCAGCCTTGTCATACTGACCCTGCTTGCTGTAAAGGTACCCCAAGTAAGACAGTGAATAACCTTCCCCATCGGGCCATGGGATTCTTCTCTTGATCTCCACTGCTTTCTTAAGGTATTCCAGTGCCGCCGCATACTGCTCTCGGTGCCCATAGACGGTCCCCAGCTCGTCCAGCACTTCCGCTTCACCTTTTTCGTGCTTGAGTTCTCGGAATATCGCCAATGCTTCTTGGTAGCATTGTTCCGCCTTCTTCAATGCGTCGCCCGGCGACCTATTCTCCGCCAGTTTGCGGCCTTCCCTGAAGATCAGGTACGCGTGGGCCTCTCGGCCGTCTTCGGCGTCCGTCCCCTGTCCCCATGCCGCACCGGCCGATGCAACGATGATGATAAGAAGTACCACGGCATTAAGCCGGTAGATCGCGATTCGCTTGAACATGGCGATCTCCAGTCCTGTTCATTCGCGTGATTGTATAACCACCGTGGGCAGGAACGACGGCCATTCTACCGGTAGCCCCCTGTCTTCTTCAAGCCCTAAATCGATCACGGTCAGGTGCGAAGGCCTTCAGTAACCGTTCACCACGATGTGTGAAGAATGAACCACTAAAACACAAGACACAAAGGAATTAAAGCTGATTTCTTCTTCGTGTCTTAGTGCCTTTGTGGTTTGATCTTTTCCGGGCCGGCGAGCCGTCGCAGTGAACGTTTACGGTTTTGCCGCATAGGACGAAGCCGGCTGCGAAAAGGTGCACCTGGGAAAGGCTTCGACCTTTGGGCTGGGGAAAATCCGGGTGCATATCACGAATTAGAGGATCGATCGGTTTTGGAGTCTCACGCGGAGTCGCAGAGGCGCGGAGAAAGCGACAAAGAGATACTCCGCGTCCTCCGCGGCTCCGCGTGAAGAAGGAGCGCAGTGAACGTTTACGAGAATTCTTCGATCCTAACGCGGATTATTCCTTCACACCTTGTTCGGTGAGGAATTGCACCAGTTCATGATTGTTGTTGAGGCGCGCGGCATCTAAGGCGGTATTCCCCCACTTGGACTTGAGCGTCACATCGGCACCGTGGTCCAAGAGGGCCTTTGCCGTTGGGATGCGCCCGGGCATGCGGGTTGTGCATGCAGCGATCAACGGAGTTTTTTCAAAATCGCCCATCTTATTGACGTCGGCACCGTGTGCAAGCAGAAGTTTCACCATCTCCGTCTCGCCCTGCTCTGCGGCTGCGACCAAAGGGGTGTTGCCGAGTTGACCTTTCATGTTGGGATCAGCTCCCTTTTCGAGGAGCAGCTTTGCCATGTGAACGTTTTTCCAGGTTTTGATCGTGATCATGAGGGGAGGATCGCCGAGTTCGCCGGGCAAGTTCGGGTCCGCTCCACGATCGAGAAGAAAGGCCGCCATCGCCACCCTGTTGCCGCTCACCGCACGTGTGAGAGGAGTGTCGGGGGAGTCGCCTCGACTGTTGATATCCGCGCCCTGATCAACGAGTTGTTTGACCTTTTCGACGTCCGTGCCCCCACACCCTTGTATGAGTTGTTTGGTGAGGTCCGAACCGTACGCCGGAACCGACCACGAGCAAAAACATGCCCACAGACCGACGATCAACAACACCCCGTCCCATGCCCAACGACGTTTCGTCGTGATCGGGTCCATTCGCGTCGCTCCTATTCCAAAAACTTCCACGCCGCTCCGAGGCACAACGAGCCGACAAATGCGTTCCCATTCTCCAAGTGTGAGGCCGCCGATGCCCGACGACAGCCGCAACTGATCGAAAACTCCTGCGGATGACGTTCCGCTTGTCATTTCCGAGCGTACATCACCCCCTGATTCTTCGGCAACCGTTTTCTCGCGCGTGATCAGCGTTCGAACTCGGTTGGACGGCCACCGGCCGAGGGGAATGTCGACACTGTGGAAGATCGCTGCGGCCCATTCCAGCGTAAGAAGATAGTTTCTCTTGCAATTTTAGTCACTTGACAACCCCCCAAGCAAACGAGCATGCTTCATTGAGCCGTTTGCGCAGGACCTAATTCAGCGTGCCTATCCGCCGGCGCAACTGCACAGCCTGCCGGCGGGCCGCCACTCAGCTCTTTTAGGAAAGGGGCACAGTCCTTGAACGCAGACACCCCGCCCAACGGGATCTCGGCTGATGATCCATCGGATCGCCCGGCCACGAGAGCCATGGTCGAAGCCTTGTTTCGCGCCGGCCTCTTAAGTTTACAGGAGCGATCGTTTGCCTTGACACACCATCCGTCCTCGTCGGTCTTCGAGGCGAGGATCTGCAACCGCTCGGGCCACCCGAGGGAATCCGGTG
>JAZDOF010000407.1:0-3388 GCA_043799015.1 Pseudomonadota bacterium
ATAATTCCAGTGGCTTCATGCGGATTTCGTCCACGGTTACAGCTGCGGGGCAGCGCCGGATTTTCACCGACTTCCCGAAAGCATCCAAGGTTATGTTGTACGGGGCATTTTTTGCCTTGTTTATCGTAACTGTTCAATGCAAAACCTGTCAAGCACTATTGCTCGTAACCATTCGGTTACGAGGGGAATTTTCCAATCTCAACGTCGCGCGGACCATCCGGGCGGCGAATCCTATTTGTTGCGGTCTCGGCCCGCTGGAAAGCCTGCCCCACCGGCCCTTTTCTCTTGAATACGATGGGAACGACGTAGGTGATTTGTTCCTTGCCCAACGAGTCCGGTATCGGAGGAAATTTCGAGGATGCCGTCTCAACTATCTTCAAGGCCGCCTTATCAAGGATCGGTGAATCCGCGTGACGAAAAATGGAAGCCCCGGCCAAGGACCCGTTCCTATTGATCGTGAAGCAAACCACCGCACTGCCGTACAACCTTTGCTTCACCGCTGCTCCGGGATAGTAGGCGGCCGCATGGATGGCGGAGAGTATGGTCTGCCGGTAGGTTATGGCCTCCTCCCCGGCCGGGGGCGGCGCTTTACGTTCCGACGCGGCCGCCGAAGACAAGGAGGCAACGGAATCCTGCCCGCTGTGTGAATCGTTGGGAGGACCCACCTGTGCATGGATATCCCTCGTGACATCCTTGGAACCTACGTCGGAACCGTTTTCCGAACGAGCGGCGTCCTCACTTGCGTGCTTTTCTGATGTTTCGACCACCTTATGCGATACCTCTTCCCGTGGAGAGGTTGTTTCTTTGCCGTTATCGGTTGATTGCTCACGCTCGACATCCCGCCGAGCCAACGAAGCCGTTGACGGGCTGGAATCCACCGACGCCCTTGAAGGAGCATCAGGCGTGGTAATCTCAAGGGCATCCACCAACCTCACCGGAATGGGTGTCTCTGAGATGCCGCGGTGACCGACGAGCGTCGTTGCGGGGATGGTCGGAAACATGCTCAGAAGTGCGGCATGCAGGATGAAGCTCGTCAGAAGCATCGCGAAGTACCCGCCCAGGGGACGAGGCCTGTCCGAAAAAAGAGGGTTATCGTCTTTGTCCGGCCGGGCCGGCATTATGAAAGGTTCATCAGGCCACACTTGAGCTTCTTCCCAGGGCTCGTCCATTCCCGAGCACTCCTGAAAGACACGTTCCGACGCCAAATCCGCGGTCGTTTCATCTACGCATGAGCTGCTTTCACGAGCGTCAAACGCCGCGTCAAGGTGCGGATGCGGCGGGTCATCGGAGGGCTCAACGAAGTTGTAGTCCGCATCGAAAAGCAGCAAGGACTCCTCGGGCCGGGTATCCTCTTTCAAGTACGTTCTGAACGGCGGTTCGTAACCGAACCCCGACTCCTTGAGGTCGATCGGGCCGAGAGGCCGCGGGGACGGTTGCAGTGGGGGCGATGCCGATGAGTGGTCTATGCGGAAAATTTGAACCCGGAACCGTCTCACGTCGTCAAACCTCGCAGCAGCGCTGCACAAGAAGAGATCACGCCCAAAAATAAAAAAACCCGAGCCCATTATTGGACTCGGGAATGCACCCAGTTTACTTATTCCCAAGTTGTCGGCCGTCACTCGCGGCACTTTTGTTACAGGCAGGTCTTCTGGCTACCGGATCAGTCTACTCACCCAACCTTCCCGCTTGGGTACGCCAAGCAGTGGCATTAAAGGGCTTTCGTCCCCGGATACAGCGGCGGGACCGCGCCGGATTCCAACCGGCTTCCCTATTAAGCGAAAATCGCACCTGTGTGATCAGCATAGGCGGGACGCAATCGGTATGTCAAGCCATAAGTGACCATTCTCTTACGGGCGGGAAATGACAATCTCAACGTGGATGAAGAATGAACCACCAAGACGCAAAGGCACAAAGAGATCAAAGGCTGATAATCTACAGGGACCTCCCGGCCGAACGGGCGCTTTGATTCACGAGCGGACGCGATTTGTGAACCAATATGTGTTTATTAATCATTTCAACTTCTTCTTCGTGTCTTGGTGACTTTGTGGTTCAGTATTCCGGATTCAAAGACCGGTCCCAGTGGACGGTTGCGACTATTCGCCGAGCCAAAGCGCATCCTCCGGCGATTCCCGCATGATTTCCTCCTTTGCTCCAAGGAAGGTCCGGTAGCCTCCGCTCAGGTTCTTTGACTTGAATCCGTTTTGTACAAGGATGCGGTGCGCCAGATACCCCCTCATTCCGACCGCGCAATATGGAATGTAGAGTTTTTCCCTATCCAGAGCGTGCAGTGCGTCTCTAAGATCGTCAAGAGGAATGTGGAGGCCGCCCGGTATCGTTCCCGCGGCCTCGATTTCCTTGGCCGACCGCAGGTCCAACAGCACCGCGCCGTTGTTTCGTAAAGAAATCAACTCATGCCATTGAACCGTTTCTACGTCGCCCTTGAGCATGTTGCCCGCTACGAATCCCGCGATATTCAGAGGATCCTTGGCGGACGAGTATGGCGGAGCATACGCCGGCTCCAATTCTTCGAGATCAAAGACGGTCATGCGTCCGTGAACGGCGGTGGCAATAACGTCGATTCTCTTGTCCACGCCCGCGCGTCCGATTATCTGAGCGCCCAGAATCCTCCCGTCTCCCGGATGGAAAAGCAGCTTGACGGCCATTGGAAATGCGCCGGGATAGTACGAAGCATGGGAACCGGAATGGGTATAGCTCACTCGGTACGGGATCGAATGTTTCAACAGCAGCTTTTCGTTTGCGCCCGTCCCCGCGATGGTAAGATCGAACACTTTGACGATGGAGGTGCCCAACGCTCCCCTGTACAAGCTGTTGCGTCCCATGGCGTTGTCCGCCGCGATCCGGCCTTGCTTGTTCGCAGGGCCTGCAAGCGCGACGGAGGTGGGCAATCCCGTAACCACGTCAACCACTTCCACGGCATCGCCCACCGCGTAGATATCGGGGTCGTCGGTCCTCATGGTCGCGTCGACTTTGATGTGCCCCCGCGGGCCTAACGCCAGGCCGGCGTCCTTGGCCAAGCTATTTTCCGGTCTGACTCCGAGGGCCGAAATAATCAACTCGCCGACGAGCTGCCGGCCCTGAGCGGTGGTAAGCACTATGCGCCCTTCCCTTTTTTCAAAGGATTCGGCACGTTGCCCCAACTCAAGGACCACCCCGTTGTCTCGAAGGTGACCGTGGACGATGCCGGCCATTTCCGGGTCCAGGGGCGCCATTACCTGTTCGCCCATTTCGACGATCGTGGTCTTTACCCCGCGATGAACAAGGTTTTCGGCCATTTCCAGGCCGATGAACCCCCCCCCCACCACGATGGCTTTTTCAGGCCGTTGGAGGTCGATCAGCCTCTTGATCCGGTCCGAATCAGGGATGTCTC
>JAZDOF010000414.1:0-4725 GCA_043799015.1 Pseudomonadota bacterium
AAATAAGGCGGCAGGCAGAAGAAAAAATCCCCCCTGCCCCCCTTTACAAAGGGGGTAAGAGACCGATTCCTCCCCCCTTTTCTAAAGGGGGGTTGGGGGGGATTTCTCTGTCGGTCTTTGCTGTAAGGAAGAGCCGGTGGAATATAACCACATGATATCATAAAGATTGGATCGTTATCTTGGCGAATACCTTGGTTAAACAACATTGGGGTTCAACCCCGTGCGAAGGTTCCAGTGCCGCCACTGCCGCGCGATATCCCCATCTTCCATTTCATCCCGGATGAGAAGCAGGAAATTCGGCTGTTTCCGCCGGCTCCCCGTTTCGGACGGAACTGCCGCCGGCTGCCGTATCGCCACCCGCATCCTCCACCGTTCGGCCCGAAATCAACCGATGAATAGAGGGGAATGCCGCCTTGACACATGGGTCGGGCGCCTGCTACAAATGGGAAGGAAAATCCGGTTTCAAGTTTGTGCTTGATTGTAGCGCGTAGAGCCATGAAGGGCGGCGGCGTTGGTGCTCATGTCGAGGTCGAAGGGCCGATACGGCAAAGCAGGGGATAATTGAGCGACGGCCGTTTCCTTAGCCGGCGACGGTAGTCTTAATGGTCGTGACGGAGGAAATCCACAATGCAGACCCCCTTTGAGGACTCTGACCTGAACCCCTTCGACCTCTTCAGCTCATCAAGCGTTTACAAGGTGGCGGTGATGTACTTTTCCCGGACGCGCGGATTGGCAATCGTGGGCCGGCTTACGGGGACAGGATTCGTCGAGGTTATTCAGATATCGGGGGAAGTGGATCCACACACCGGAAATTTCACCGCACTGGACTATCCTTCCTGCGAGAAACCTCAAGGTTTTCCGGTAGTTACAAGAAGCGCCTTCGACAATCTTGTCGCGTTTATCGCTGCCAAGGTGGACGATCAAACGCCGATGAGCATCATCGAACCTCAGCTTGTGCGCTCTATCATGTCGGGTTCCGGCAACATCCTTCAGGAACCTGGGCCGCACGTTCACTGATCCCCTCCATGCCTTCGCGCAACCTCCTACTCAATGTTTAACGATCGCAATCAGGATGTTTCTCCGGTGGGGCTGAGGAAGCCTAGGGTGGACTTTCTTGGGCCGATCCTAGCTCTTATGAGGGCACTGGGTTCCCCTCAAACGGCCGTCTTGGCCGGATTCGGCGGTGTGATCCTGGTCGGTGCTTTGGCGCTGAGTCTTCCTTGGAGCCATGTCCCGGGCAAGGTAAGTTTCCTGGATGCCATGTTCACCTCCACCTCCGCGGTGTGCGTCACGGGTCTTACGGTCGTGGATACGGCCGGGGATTTCACATTCATCGGTCAGGTGATCATCGTTGTACTGATTCAGATCGGCGGGTTGGGGGTAATGACCTTCGCGGCCGTGGCATATCAAATGGCGGGCCGTCGCATGTCGCTTCAATCCCAGGCGTTGATCGGCGACACCTTTTTTCAACGGAACGCGGCGACGGAATTCAGGAGCTCGTTTCGGACCATTCTCGTAATAACCCTCTTGACGGAGGGAGGTGGGGCCGTTCTTCTGTATTTCTTCCTAATGCGCAGGACGGATGACTCACCGGCTTTGTTTTCGTCAATCTTCCACTCCGTGTCCGCGTTCTGCAACGCGGGCTTCTCCATCAGGACGGATAATCTGGTCGCATATCGGGATTCCCCGGGCTTTCTTGTCGTGATAATGGTCCTTATAGTGTTGGGAGGACTGGGGTACATCGTGTTGCACGAATTGTGGAGGTTCTTCGTACGCAAAGCTTCGAGAAAAGGCGAACATGTGGTGAGGGAGTTTTCACTCCATGCTCGTGTAGTTCTTGTTGTAAGCTCGGTGCTGATAGTGGGCGGTACGGCGATGATCATCATTCTTGGCGTGACCCCGGCGGAGAGCTCTTGGGCCGACAAGGTGCTGCATGCCTCATTTCAGTCCGTTTCCGCAAGGACCGCGGGATTCAACTCATGCGATGTCGGAAAACTACCTGCCGCGTCTCTGTCCATACTCATCATCCTTATGTTCATCGGCGGATCCCCGGCATCCTGCGCGGGTGGAGTAAAGACCAGTACCGTTGCGGTTTGGCTTGCGGAGTTGAAGGCGGGAGTGCGGGGAGAAAGGGAAGTCCATCTTCTGGATCGAAGGCTGTCCCAGGACCTTCTCAACAGATCACACTGTCTGCTGGCACTGGCAGTACTGTGGAATACCGTCGGCATACTTCTCCTCATGACCACCGAAACATGGGCTCAAACGCGACCGCTGGATATTATTTTTGAACAGATTTCCGCGTTCGGTACCGTCGGACTTTCCACGGGTGTCACTCCAACTCTGTCCCCCGTAGGAAAGCTATGGATTATCGCGACAATGTACGTCGGCAGGCTCGGTCCCTTGACCATCGCTCTTTGGATGTTCCCCGGAAGGACCGTGAAGGTCGGGTACCCGAAAGGATCGGTGATGATAGGATGAAATCGAGCAGGAAGCAGGTATGTATCGTGGGTCTGGGGCAATTCGGGAGTGAGCTTGCGGCTACCCTTGCCGCTAAGTGCGAGGTGTTGGCCATAGACAGCAGCGAGGATCGCGTTAACGACATTGCCGAGAAGGTACAGCGAGCTCTCATCTTGGATGCACGTGATTTCAACAGCCTACAGTCAGTAGTTTCAACGGATTTTGATGAAGCGGTGGTCAGTCTCGGAGAAAGCGTTGAGGCCAGCGTGCTGTGCACTCTTCATCTCAGGAAAATCGGTATTAAGACCATTCGAGCAAAAGCCGTGAGCGAAGATCACGCCCTGATCCTAAGAGCCGTCGGAGCGGGGGAAATCATCTTTCCGGAGCGTGAGACGGCTCGTAGAGTTGCCGCAAAGATCATCAACCCCAACCTTCTGGATTTCATTCCTCTTGCCGAAGATTTCGAGGTCATGGAGGTCTCGCCCCCGGACCATTTCTGCGGCCAGACCATCAGAGACCTTAGTATCCGGGAGCGCTACGGAGTGTTCGTAATCGCCGTAAAGGAATTTATACCCGAAAGGTTCGTTTTCCTTCCGGAGGCGGGATTTGTGGTCAAGCCCAGCGACCTTCTGGTGCTGATAGGTAAGGAGAGCGACCTGGAACGGCTGGGGCAGGAGCCGTGAGGCGGGCACACGGCGGAATTCCTTACCGTCCTGCAATGGCCTTCACGGCGGCAAGGGCCGCGGCAATGTGTTCATCCGTGTTCAAAGGCCCGATACTGAAGCGAACGCTCCCTCTACGCCCCGTGCCGATGTCCTCATGCACCAACGGTGCGCAATGCTGACCGCTCCTGACGGCAATATCGAAATCACCGTCAAGTATCGCGGCAAAATCTTCCGCATCAAGGTCCCGCACATTGCATGTGATCAGAGGCACGTGATTTTCCAAGCGGTCCCCGCAATAGACGGTCGCCTTATTTGTCGAGTTTAGGCCGTCCAGCAGTGTGTGAGCAAGGGACATCTCGTGCTCGAATATGGCTTCCATGCCTCTTTGAGAGATGTATCGCAGGCCGGCGGCAAGGCCCATGATGCCCAAGACGTTGAGGGTGCCGGATTCGAGACGATAGGGATGCGCCTCCGGCTGGACCGGGCTCCAGGATTCGTACCCGGTGCCGCCGAACCTCGTGGCCCGAACGTCGATGCCTTCCCGAACAACCAGCCCGCCGATGCCGGAAGGCCCCAGCAGGGACTTGTGCCCCGTGAAGGCCACCGCGCCGACATGCATGGCGCGCATGTCAATGGGAACGATTCCCGCACTTTGAGACACATCGAGGACTAGTGGGACTCCTCTTTCCGCGCACTCCCGGCCAATCTCACCGACCGGCTGGATGGTGCCGAGGACGTTGGACACGTGGTTGGCGATAACGAACGCGGTTCGCCCGGTGATGGCCTTTGCCGCGTCTTGCGGGTCCAGGAAGCCCTGTCCGTCGAACGGTACCAGCGAGAAATCGATCAAGCCCTGATCTCGCAAATGGTGGAGCGGCCGGAGTACGGAGTTATGTTCCAGACGGGTGCTTACGACATGGCATCCGGGTTTGACCAGGCCAAGGATAAGGGTGTTCAGCGCATCGGTGGCATTGTTCGCGAACACCACTCGGTTTGGGTCCTCGGACCCGAAAAATGCCGAGACCCGACGTCTCACTTCATGTACGTACTGTGCGCACTGAGCGGCCAGATCGTAGCTCCCGCGTCCCGGCGAAACCCCAAGCCGTTCATAATCCTCAACCATCTCCCGCAGCACTTGGGGAGGCTTTGGAAAAGTCGTGGCCGCATTGTCCAGATAAACCAAATGCGAACGAGTATCCATAGGCATCTCAGCATGTCTTTGGATTGGGGAGCCCGGCAATGCGCCGCGCACCATGCCGTATGCCTCCGGGAAAAAGACGCTCCAGTTCCAGGATATTCAAACCCGTTTCCCGCTTGATGTCGCGATTCAGCGGCGCCCTTCCGTTGGACAGATAGAATGCTCGTAGGAATCGAACGGTCTTCCAGTGGAGATCGCTCAATACCGGAAGGCCTGACTCCAGCGCCAGCTCCATCGCCATTTTCTCCGTCCAATCTGCCGGATTCACTAGGAATCCCTCCGCGTCGAAAAGGACGTCTTTGCCGTCAAAAATTCTCGATATGTATTCGGCCATCGGCTTGCCGTCCCTGGTCTCCGCAGGGGTCAGCTCGATGCCCCTCCTTTGCGCATGGCAGCAAGTACCCG
>JAZDOF010000164.1:0-3187 GCA_043799015.1 Pseudomonadota bacterium
GTCGTGTTCGAGTCCCGCGGAGTCGAAGACCCTGTGCATGCGTGGAAACTCCTTGCGCGGGAACCGGGAGGTCCCGTCGGCGCCCATGGCCGAATCGTCGGGTGGGCCGGTCGGAGAAAGCCCAAAAGCATATACGTCCGATATGTACGCTGACGGGAAGTCGGACGGTCCCATAGTACCTACGAAGCGGCCGAACAACGATGGGCTCAAGACATTGGCGGAGGCGGTGGAGGGAAGGGGACCGACCAAGGGGAACACCTTACCTGCGGCCGTGGCCCGGACACTGAGCCGGAGTCCCGCGTTGATCCGACTGCGAGGTGTGCGAGAAGCTGTCGATGTGGATTGCAACATGTTCACTCCACTGTTTCTACGCCATTACCCGAGGTAGGAGCCGTATGCGGTAATTCCGCACGTACGGATCTGTGCGCGGGGCGTCGGGTAACCGGCGTTCCTACCGCGACCGCTCACAGGCGAAAAAGCATTTGACTACGTGACCAGGGTGAATTACGCTGGGATACACGGCAGAAGTGGCTTTTTCATTAATGTGAGGTAGTTCTTGCCTGCGTCAGGTCGCATGGGATACTCCTCCACACCTTTTCGGGGTCGGCGGAGCGATCCCTCCGGACTTGAGGGGCTCCCAAACCGGCAGAATGGCAAGACTGGCGCAGGATTGCGGATACCTTGGCCATCGACCGCCATTAGGCAAGTCACTCCCCCGTCTCGTTTGGTTTTCCAGACGGCAGTCCCCCCTTTCTTGGCGGGATGAAGGTGGCACCCACGACACTCTCCTCCCCGTCGAGGACACAGTGCTCGGCCGGCTCCGAGAGAAAGGCACGCCATACGGCTTCGACTCCGACCGCATGCCGGTCCCTCAGAGATCGCCGACGCGAGTACGGATCCGGATATCGTCCTCGGAGATCTCACCACCTCGCGCCGGTTTCCAGGATCTAGAGGACGGCTTCGAAGCAGGCTCGATCATCGGCTGGTATGCGGTCTCCCTTGGCCCCGGCGGACGAGGGGGAATCAACGGTTTGATCTCCTCCCACGGGGTGTCTATCAACGGTGGTTTTCGTGCCCTCATCGGATCATTTCCGACAGGGGTAATACGAGAAATAAATTGAAAGGACAACGGCTTGTCTCCTAAGCGATTTTCCACGCTTACGCGGAGCAGGGAGTATTGCATCCGCCTCCGGGCGCGGAGTCTGGAGCCCAATTCTTAGCTCTTGATTTCTCGAGTGGTTCAAAAGCGTCGGGATGGAGGGAAAAGAGGGAATGCCGTGACCGAAAAAAGGACTCCTCAAGCACAATCGGTCCTCTCTATTCAACAATTCCATGCGGGAGAGAAAGATTGCCGGCACTCTGTGGCAAGCTGGACAGCACCGGAGATGAGTTGTTCGCTTCACGGGCCGGATGGATGGCGTCCTTGTGATAAAGCCCGGGAGAGATCACGGGCTCAATCCAACTCGAGCCGCCTGTTCTGCTGCGTTCTCGCTTTGTCGGCAGCGGTCATTCCGTTCCTCACGGGCTGCAATAGCGCGATGGCAGCGGGGAAGAAAGAAATCCTCTATATCGATTCCTATCACGAAGGTCTCCCGTGGTCCGACAATATGCTGATGGGGATCAAGTCGGGGCTCTCCACGGAAGACGTCGATCTGCGTGTCGAACACATGGACACGAAGAGGATCGATGACGAGCAGTATCTGCAGATGCTACTCGCTATGTATGCACTTAAGTTCAAAGGCTGCAAGTTCGACGCGATCATCGGTTCCGACGACGCGGCCTTTGCGTTTCTGCTCGAACACCACAAGGCCCTGTTCCCTAAAGTTCCTGTCGTGTTTTGTGGGGTCAACAAGTTTGAAGACAATATGCTCGTGGGACATCCAGAACTGACCGGTGTGCTGGAAATTGCCGACCTGAGAAGCACCCTTGAGATCGGTCTGCGCCTTCACCCTCAAACCAACCACGTGGTCGTAATCAACGATCGTAGTCTCACCGGCCAGGCTCACCGTAAAGCATTCGAGAAGATCATGCCCGAGTTTGCGACGAAGGTTACGTTTCGCTTCGTTGAAGACTGGGAACTGGCCGAGCTCCGAGACATGTTGAGCAAACTCCCAGCGAATACCATTGTTTTTCAGATGTCGCTGTTTCGTGACAGACACGGCGAATTTATTTCCCTTACCGAGGGTTTGGAATTCATCTCAAAACGGAGTGCAGCTCCCATATACAGCAGTTGGGACTACCTCGTCGGCCACGGAATTGTAGGGGGCATGTGCGTCAGTGCCTTACAGCAAGGACATGCCGCCGCAGAGATAACTCTTCGGATTCTTCGTGGTGCCGATCCTGCCAACATCGCGGTTCTTAAAGAAAGCCCCAATCAGTACGTGTTTGACTACACCCAGTTGGTCCGTTTCAGAATGGACGTGGGCTCACTCCCTAAAGAGAGCGTCGTAATCAATAGGCCCGTTACGTGGTATGCGGTGGACAAGAGACTCGCATGGACCGGTGCCGGCCTTGCGGCTTTCCTCGTCTTTTCACTCGTCGTGCTCGGATTCCACATACAATACAAACGGCGCGCCGAAGAAGACCTGCGGCATGAGGTTCGGGAGCGGACCGAGGCTGAAGAGAAATACCGTGCCATTTTTGAAAACGCGCTCGAAGGGATCTTTCAATCCACTCCTCATGGAGCGTTTGTCAGAGCGAATCCGGCCATGGCTCGCATATTCGGATACGAGTCTCTGTCCCAGCTTATTGATATGGTAACGGATATCAGCGCACTCTATGTTGTCCCCGAACGCCGAGAGGAATTGTTCAAGCTGTTGGCCGATAAGCGAACCGTTTCGGGGTTTGAAATCGAGTTCTATAGAAGAGACGGGACCAAGATTTGGGCGTCTGTCGACGTTCGACCGGTTCACGGCGACGACGGAAATCTGTTGTTTGCCGAGGGACTGTGCCAGGACATCACCGATCGCAAACGCGCAGAGGAGGCGCTCAGAGAAAGGGAGGAGTTCTTGTCATCCATCGTTGAGAACATTCCGGACATGATTTTCATCAAGGATGCTAAGGAATTGAGGTTTGTCCGATTCAATAAGGCTGGGGAAAAACTCTTAGGATATAAGAGGGAGGACCTTATTGGCAAGAACGATTACGATTTCTTCCCCAAGGAGCAGGCGGATTTTTTCACAAAAAA
>JAZDOF010000165.1:0-5954 GCA_043799015.1 Pseudomonadota bacterium
GTTTTGCGGCACCACCGTGCTGATCGTATTCTTACTTGGGATACCCCACCGTTTGGGAATAGGTTATCCGTTGATCGGGTCGAAGTTTCATGGCAGCCGCTAGTTTTTCCTTGTCTATTCCGGCGCGGAATACGGTTGCCAAGCCTTCGGACGCGCAGAAAAGATAAACGTTCTGACCGATAAATCCCGTATTCGCCGCGCTGGTCGCAAGCTTGTCCGCCTCTTCCCCATCCCCCATCTTGGTGAGGTCCGCGACATAGATGAGATTCAAGGGTGCGGTTTTCACGAATGTTTGGCGACCGGTCAATGCTCGGATGTCTTCCGTCGACACCTGAACCAGACCATGCGCCTTGGGATCATATAGGAACAATCCGTCGGCCGTGGCCGCGTACACGTCTATTTCCTGTTTATTGTAAGAGGAAGGGGCCGTGCGTCTTCCCGACTCCGGACGATTCACCCCATAAGCGGCCCAAAGTAGATCCGAAAGGACTTGCGGGGTGAGCTTCGCCTCACTAAAATCCCGCGCGGACTTCCTTTCCTTCAGGGCCTGCATGAGCGGCTTGCCGCCATCCACACCGGGTTGGGGCAGCGCTATTGACGCTGGTCCCTCGGCATATGTCGAGGTAAAGGCTGCCGTCAGCAGCATGGTCAGCAGTAGGGCCCATATTGATCTGTCTTTCATGCTTCGTCTCCTTCATTCTCCGGGAGAATGAGTCGCCGCTTCAACTCTCGCCAAGAATTGGGCCAGCAACCCGTTGAACCGTTCGACCTGCTCCAGGAAGACCATGTGTCCCGCGTCCGGGACCACATCCATATGGGAATCCGCGATTCGATCTTTTAGAAACGCGGAATACTTGACCGGAGTGAGCCGGTCGTCCTCGCCTACGCATAACCAGGCGGGTACCGTAATATTCCCCAACTTGTCCATGACGTCGAATCGGTCGCACGCGCCGAGGTCCCCATAGGTTATCTCGGCCGGGCATTTAAGGAATTTCTCTTGGACCTCGGCCCTCAAGGACCCCACCGTTTTCCGCGAAAGGGCAAAGTCCGTCAGACCTGCGGCCGCCTTTGCGTGATCGACCTTCAAGCCTTCCAGAAAATCGGGATGGACCCGCAGGCGTGCCCCGCCTCCGACGATTCCGATCCCGGCCAACCATGGTCGAGGGTTGATGCCCAACCACAGGGCTATGGCGCTGCCCAGCGAAGACCCTACCACGACCACCTTTCGGAGCCGCAATGCCTCGATGAAATCGGCTATCCAGCGGCCATACGCATCCACGGAAGATTCCCCCGGTGGTGCGGACCCTCCGTGGCCCGGTAGGTCCACGGCCACGGCCGTTACGGTTTTTGACAAGCCCGACAGTTGACCCTGCCAGTCCTCGAAGTCCCTTCCGGAGCCGTGTATGAAAAGAACCGCCGGTGCGGTCTCGTGATATGAGCGGGGATTCACGTCGTACGAAAGGACTCTGTCCCGAACCGTTACCTTGGGCATCAAAACCTCCTTGAACGTTGAACGCGAGCCGCCTACCTCAGTGTAATGCCCCGCGGCACGGTGATGACGCCCTCGGCGGACAGTGCGAACCGCTTCGCATCTTCTTTGGAGTCATAGCCGATGACGAACCCTTCCGGCACCTCGACTCCATGGTCGATGATGGCTTTGCGGACCTTGGCGCGGGGTCCTATCCGAACTCCGTACAGCAGTACGGAATCCTCCACCAGCGCTCCGGAGTTGATTTCCACATTATGAGACAGGACCGATCGGACCGTTTTGCCCCCACGAACCAGGCAACCGCCCGAGATAATGGAACTCTCCACCACACCGTCGGCCGTCGGGTCCACGTCCGGATCCCCGAGGGACAGGGTCTTGGCCGGTGGGACTTGCTCCTGGCAGGTGCGAATGGGCCACTTAGGATCATGGAGGTTGCATTGGGGTTCGGGCGAACAAAGGTCCATGTTCGCGGCCCAGTACGCGTCGATGGTCCCTATGTCGCGCCAGTAACGGCTACCTTCGTCCCCCGCGTCTCTGAAACGATGCACGAAAACTCGACTCTTCGCCGCAATCATCCTCGGCACCACATTCTTGCCGAAGTCGTGGTCGGACATGCCGTCCTTGGCATCGGTAATCACATTCTTCACAAGGACATCCGTGTTGAATATGTACACTCCCATCGAAACGAAGCTTAAATCGGGCTTACCCGGTACGTGCTCAGGGTTCTTGGGTTTTTCCACCCACGAAGTTATTCGGTAGTCATCGTCGCACCCGATGATTCCGAACGCGCTCGCCTCCCCTCGAGGCACTTCGACGCCGGCAACGGTCAATTCCGCGTTGTTTTCAATGTGGAACCTGAGCATCTCGTTGTAATTCATCTTGTACACGTGGTCCCCGGACAAAATAAGAACCCGTTCCGGCCTCTCTCTTTGAAGGATATGGATGTTCTGGTAGATGCTGTCCGAAGTCCCCCGGTACCATCGTTCCACGTTACGCTGTTGCGGTGGAATGCACTCGATGAATTCGTCGAGCTCGTGGTTGAAAATGCTCCAGCCCATTCTTATGTGGCGGTCCAGCGATACGGACCGGTACTGAGTGAGGACGTAGATGCGGCGAATATCCGAGTTGAGACAGTTCGAGAGGGTGAAATCGACTATGCGATAGATCCCGCCGAATCTAACCGCCGGCTTGGCTCTGTCTTTCGTCAGCGGGTACAGCCTCTCACCCCGTCCCCCGGCCATGAGCACGCACAAGGTATTCTTCATTTGCTCGCGGAAGGTCATTCTCCCAGTATCCTCTTGATCTCTTCTTTTAGCTTGGTGGTATCCGATGACTTGATCACGTACGCGTCCGCGCCCCAAGTACTGAAATCCTCACGATAATGGCTGTAAGCCGTATTGAGGATAACGGGTATGCCCCTATCGCTGCCGATAATCTTCTCAAGGGTTTCTATTCCGTCCATTCCCGGCATCTGAATGTCGAGCACTACAAGGCTGGGGGGGGCTTGTCCGATAATCGCCAGCGCCTCTTTACCCGAATGGGCAACGGCAACCTCGTAACCTTCATCTTCCAATTCGCCTCTATAAAGCTCACAAATGTGTTTCTCGTCATCCACCACGAGTATGCGTTTCATGATTCGTCCCCGAACTGCTTGTGAGACCGTTAAAGATCGCTCCATATTACCCGATGATTATCCTAATGCTTTCCTCGGGGCCTTGCAACCGGAAAACCCCGATGCAGGTAACCATTCACTCTTGTGGGGCAGGCTTTCCAGCCTGCCGAGAGCGCACTAAGAGAATTCGCAGGCTGGAAAGCCTGCGCCACGTTGAGATTGGAATTTCCCGCCCGTAAGTGAATGGTTTCCGAGGCAGGGCAATGGGTATAAGCGCGGACGCCGCCTTCTAATCGATCTTCTTCTTGAGGGTGAACGAGGCCAAGGTCAGGAAAGTCACGGCCATGGCCGCCAAGGGGATGATTTGGGGCCACAGCACCTCCCAGCCCATCCCTTTTAGGAATATCTCACGAAGAATCAATAGAAAATAACGTAGAGGATTCAAGTAGGTTACGTACTGGATCACTTGAGGCATGTTTTCAATCGGGAACATGAACCCCGATAGAAGGACCGATGGCTGGAGGATCATGAATGAAGTGAGCATGGCCTGTTGCTGGGTCCGGCAAAACGAAGAGACGAACATACCAAGCCCCAAGCACGTAAATATGTGGATCAACGAACAAAAACAGAAAAAGACCATCGACCCTCTGAACGGCGGTGCGAACCAGAAAACCGTGATCAGGGTCATGCACACAAAGTTCACCAACGCGATTATCAAACACGGCAACGCCTTGCCCACGATCATCTCGAAGGACGAGATGGGCGTAACCATGAGCTGCTCGATGGTACCCCGCTCTTTTTCCCGAACAAGGGCCATGGAAGTCGAAGTCAGGCCGATGAACGTCAGAACCAGGGCAAGGATGGCCGGAACGAAGAACTCCTTGGAATCCAGATTGGGGTTGAACCAAGCCCTTGATCTTGTCGTTATGGTCGGGATCTGAATGTCCGGCTGCCGGTTCGCGTACCTGGACCCTCGGGCACGCTTGATACGGTCCTCCATCGTCTCTATGGAAAACCTCTTCAGAATCGCCTCCGCGTAGCCCGACACCGTACTCGCCGTGGTGGTGTCAACCCCGTCTATGAGCACGCCGACCTCCGCCGTACGGTCCCCCTTGATTCGCCGTTCAAGCTCGGAAGGGATAAGGATCGCACACGATATTTCCCCTGAATCCAGGAGACGGTCCACATCCTTGTACGAAGACGGGCGGTGCGTGATTGTGAAATACCCGGAACGGGAAAAGGCATCGATTAGGTTTCGGCTCATAGTCGTCCGGTCCAGATCCACCACAGCGGTCGGCACATTCTGTACGTCGAGTCGCGAGGCGTATCCCAGGAGCAGCAACTGAAATATCGGTGCGAAGATGAGCATACGAAAGTTCTGACGATTACGCACCGTTTGTATGAACTCTTTCCGCACGAGATGACCGACTCTACGAGCTCCGGCCGTGAATTCATCCCAAGACCCGCGGCTTTCCGCGTTCTCACCGTTTCGCGGTCGACGCCATGTCGTATCGATGCCCTGATAAGGTTTTTCGGCGCTCATTTGAGTCGTGCCTCCAATTTCTTGGCTGCCAGGGTAACGGTGACAACGCTGAACACCCCCAAAGCCACGACGTGGAAAGCTATGGTCTCCAGCCCGACTCCTTTAAGATATATCCCCCTCAATATGGCGATGAAGTATCGGGCCGGCACGGCGTACGAAGCGATTTGGCACACCAACGGCATGTTGGCGATGGGAAAAATGAACCCCGACAAGATAAACGACGGGAAAAACGTCCCCAAAAGGGCCGCTTGCGTGGCAAAGAGCTGAGTCTGGGCCGCGGCGGAAATCATGACGCCAAGGGCGAATGCACCGATGAGAAAAAGGCCCGACAGAATGAACATCAATGCCAGGCTTCCTTTGAACGGCACATTGAACACGTACTGACTGACCAGGTAAACCGTGACCAAATTGATGTAACCGAGTACAAAATATGGAATGAGCTTTCCCAGCACCAGTTCCCGCGCCCTCACCGGGGTTGAGAGCACCTGTTCCATGGTGCCCGTTTCCCACTCCCGCACGATGGTTTGCGACGTAAGCAGGGCTGCAATCACCATTAGTATTATCGGGATCAAGCCCGGGACAATGTTGATTCGACTCTTGAGTTCGGGGTTGAACAACAGTCGGACCCTGGGTTCCAAAGGTGTTTCGATGCGGGTGATCGATTGTCGCCGCGCTTCGTTCTTCAACAGATCTTCCCGGTAAATGGCCGATATGACTTCGACGTAACTCATCGCGATCCCGGCGCGTGTGGAATCGGTCGCGTCCACGAGCGCCTGCACCTCGGCCCCACCGGGGCGCCGAAGGTCCCTTGTGAAGGTCCCCGAAATGCAAATCCCTATGGTGACCGTTCTCCGATCAATGGCTTTCACGATCTCAGGATAGGAATCGGTATAGAGCACCAAACGAAAATACCCGGAACTGGTCAAACGGTCGATGAATTCACGGGAGTTGGGCGAACGCTCCCGGTCCCACACCGCAAGGGGGATATTATCCACATCGAGCGACAACGCGTATCCGAACATGAAAAGCAGGAGCAAAGGGATCCCCAAGGCCAGGTAGAGGCTCCTGGTGTCGCGCGTGACCTGAAAGGTCTCCTTTCTTGCTACGGCCAGTACTCGCCTAATATTCATTTGCCTCTATTCATGCCTGTTCGCATTGATTGTAAACGTTCACGGCGACGGCCCGTTGAACCCGGAAAATCAAACCACAAAGGCACCCAGACACAAAGAAGACTGAAAAATATTAGCCTTTGATTTCTTAGTGTCTTTGTATCGCTTCGTGGTTGATTCTTTTCCCATCGTCGTAAACGA
>JAZDOF010000501.1:0-2496 GCA_043799015.1 Pseudomonadota bacterium
GGTCGAACAGCCGCCTCACGTGAGGCGGTGCCTCTTCCTCCGTTTTATGGCAGGAACGGAGGGCCGCCACGGCTCGCCGAACGATGAGCCGGATGAAGCTTTTCTCACCAGCGTCAACGTCCTGTCCCAATGTGGTTTGGAGGGTATTCTTGTGTCCTCGGATCACGGTCAGGAGATTTTGGCACCAGTTGTCGCCGTAGGTCTTGGCCAAAGCCTCTTCCAAGGTTTGGGCTGGCGTGCCGACTAAGGCGCTTCGGAGAATCCTGGCAGCTCGCGGCGCCAGTTTGAAAGTTGGCTTTTCCGCCTTTGCCCGCCTGTGGCCTCTTTTGCCCGTTTGCGGCTCAACTGCTGCTAGCGCTTGCTTGGTCATCTGGTTAGCTACCTCTCCAAGGAGGGCGCTGCCCGGCAGATCGAGCGCCTGGAGTTCGGCTGTCGCCTTCGCTTGGGCCTCAATCCGTTCCAGGGACTCGTCGATAAGACGAATGGCCTGCTGCAGTGGCTCTATTCTCTGGGCCAGCGTCCGCTTTAACTCAAGAAGTTGCTCTTTAGGGCTTTTCATTACTCACCTCCTTTCTGCCCGTTTTACGGTTCGGAGAATGGCGCGCATTTCCGTGAAAAGTCTGCCGGCCTGCAAGAAGAGAAATCCTGGGTCTCCCTGCAGACAATACTCTGTTATAGCCAAGGCCGTGTAGAGCGCCATGAGGACGTCAAGGGTTTCGTCGTCCCGGCCCTCAATCGCCCGTCTTACGGGTTCGTACTCGCTGTTGATGTCCACTATCCCGACAATCGGAAGTCGGGATGCGTCGTAGGGCCTATCTGGATCGTCCAAAGCGTGGGTCCAGATGGAAATCCTCGAGAGTTTTCTCTGCTCGGGTTTGGGAACACCGAGGTGTATGTGAAAAACGCACCTGATCCCTGGCATATTGGAGCCAAGGGTAAAAATGTAGTCCCTCGGCTCCATGACCTGGCCCTTTTTCGGCGGAACGATTTGGAGCCGGTAATGGCCGTGTTCTTGACGGCCGAAGGAAACGGCTCCGCTGGCGCCGGTTACCTTTTCGGCAACAACATGCCCGGCGCTTATGAGTTGGATTGTGATTCCGTCAACGCCCCGGTTATGCTCGTTGAGAACCGTAGCGATTGTCCGTTTCTCCATTGTCCGCCGTCCGGCCGACTTTCTGACTTTGCGCGGCCTTTCCGGAACGCCAAAGGGCAACAGGTCTTGGAACGTATCCACTTTCTTTACTGCTTCCATCAGTGCTCCGACAACCCGCGAGGCCTGTTCGGTCACATGGCGGTCGCGAGCTCTGGCATCTATCTCGGCAATGGCCTCTTCAATCTTTTGGGCCAGCTGCCAAACAGTCTTTTGCCAGTGATTTCGGGTAGGACCTGCCAAGGGCGTGGTTTTATCCGCACTCCAGACAGCGGATTCATCCTGGGTCTGCGGGAAAGTAACAAACCCGGTGAGGTTTCCCGCATTCCAAGGAGAGCGGTTGAACTCTTCCAGATCTACCAGAGGACGGACGTCACGGCTCCCTCTTCGAAGCATGGGTTTGGAATCTCGACCGCGGGGGTCAAAGAACAGTTCAGCTTCAAAGGGCAGAGTGACTCCGGCAACGCTGACGCGCATCGTTTCTTGAACAATGAGTATGCCGCGGTAAACGGAAGGTTCCACAAGGATCTCCTTTCCGTTTTTCGTCCTCCGGCCCTCTTCGGTCACCCGATCAACGATTGTCAGCGTCAAGTGGCGTCCCCGGATTTCTTCTCCAAAGGACGCTCTTAACTGTTCAGCCAGCATTGCCGGTCTCAAGTTGGCCTCTATACCGGGCTTTAACTGGCAGATTTCCACTTTGGTGCCTGAAATCATGGCCGTGCCGCGATGATTGAGCAAGGGTACTTCCGTCTCTTTGATGGTGTACCCTAGGTCACGGCGTTGAAGCTGTTCTGCGGTTGGCGGAGTCAGTTCCAGAACTGGGATCCTGACGGCTCGGCGGTCGATTCCCCAAAAGGCTTTGGCTAATGAAGCCGAAGGCCGGCTGTACCAGGTTGCCTTATCGGCGATCTGGCGAAAGGCCTGGGTGCCGACTCCCCAAAGCCCTCGTTTTCCTTCTTGGGGAAGTTTCGCGCTGAAAGCGATGTTCTGCATCATCCATTCCATGCTCATCAAGGAAACCTTATTGAGCAAAGTCCGAATGTCGTAGCCGGTGTAAGTTCCCTCTTCGATGTCCTGCAAAAACATCGTGAAAAAGGCCTTGTCGTCAGGAAGCATCCCCGGGACCATTCCATGGCCGTTGTCCGTTATGAGGATGCGATTCGGCTCCAGAATGATGGAGATCTCATTTGCTCCGGCATCCAAACCATTCTCCACGTACTCGGCCAAACCGAGGCCGGCCGCGCTGGGGACTTTGCCAAGAAACTCAATTACCCTAGCTAGGTCTACTCTGACTTGTCCTGTTACCGTTGTCATGGAATTTTCACCTCAACTATTCTTCCCAGTCT
>JAZDOF010000510.1:0-4331 GCA_043799015.1 Pseudomonadota bacterium
CGTTGAAGTATCGCAGTCCGGGCGGAAAGATAGCCTACGGAGTTGCGGACACCAAGGATGGGCACTGGTTCAATGTGTGGAACGCCGGCCCCGGGGTTCCGCTCGACATGACGGAGATTATCTTCCGAAAATTCTACCGAGCCGCCGACGATAACACGCGCGATAAGCGTGGAACGGGCTTGGGGCTTTACAACATCCGGCGAATCATTGAGGCCCACGGCGGGAAGATTTGGTGCGAAACCGACCCGGACCGATCCATCAATTTTCTCTTTCTACTGCCCCACTGTGACGAAGATATTTAGTGAGGTTCAAAGTCGGAACCGGACCTTCGGGTTCTCGCCCAAGTAGAGTTGCACTTAGGATCTTGGGGAACCACTCCCCTCATGGGCCCGCTCGCCGTTGATACGAACCACGGGTGCGCGGCGTTTGGCCTGGACCGGGAGGGATGATGAGGCCTTTGCCTTTTGGGTAACCTCCTGTTTTTCGTTGCGTCCCGCTTCGTTGGCCTTTTCGAGCGCCTTCCTGTAAGCGATCTTCGTGTCCGCGAAGTGGTCAGGGCTTCCCAGCACGACCACCAGGAGGCTGTTACGCCCCGGTGAGAACTTACTCGCCAAACAGTGACCCGCTAGGGCTGTAAATCCCGTCTTGCCGCCTTCCAGCGGTAGGTTTTCCCTCAAGAGCTTGTTGGTGGTGCGAACGGCATAGCCGTTGTGCGATCTCGCACCGGTGATGATGTATCTCTTCTTTAGACTTATGGAGCGGATCGTCTTGTTCGCGAACGCATACTTGGCTATCCTGGCTATTTCGCGGGCGGTGGACACGTTCGGCTTGACGATGACCTCGGTCTTGCCGTCGTTCTTGGACACGAATTTGTGATCAAGGCCGCTGGGGGTGTAAAACACGGTGTGTAATGCGCCTATGGCTCGGGCTTTCTTATTCATGGCCTCCACGAATTTGGCTTTGCCACCCGGGAAACCGTCCGCAAGGGTTTCCGCACAATCGTTTCCCGAACCTATCAATAGGCCGTGAAGCAAATCGTTCACCGTGACTTGGTCTTCCGGTTGGAGACCTATGACTGATTTCGGCACCTTCTTAATGTCTTTCGGAACAGATATTCTTTTGTTGAGCGGCATGTGATCCAAAATTACCAACGCAGTCACCAACTTCGTCAGGCTGGCAACCGGGAGCTGCTTATCGGGATTACGGGAGAGGAGAGTACGATTCCCTTGAAGGTTTTCGCAATAGACCGCTTTGGCCTGTAGTTCGGACTTCGGCTTCGTGGCCGATGGTTTGGCTTGGGTTTTCAACGGAATCTTCTTCTCCGCCGCCGGCCCCTTGCTCTTCTTAACCGGGGACCGCTTGGAAATGGCGTGGATATCCTTGTTACGAGCCGACGAGGCCTCAGCGGACTTGGCTTCGGCCAATACGGGCACCGCCATCCAACACACCGTTAGAACGACTAGAAAGGCCTGTACTAAGAGAGGACCGCTTTTTTCCGCATCATCAGAAGACGGCATACTACACCTATTCAATTACTGAAGTCCTCTACTTTGAAGCGTTAAATTAACACCTTAATGGGCTATGCTATACCATACTTCGATCATTTTTGAAAGGTATTTTTGCTACTAGCCGATTTGACGCAACAACACGCCGGACACCATCTCCCGACTCCTTGGTCGTCCCATATTGAGGTCTCAAATCGGATGGTCTTGATTTTCCCATGGCTCCTGCTACTTTGCGGGCCGGACCAATTTCGCGAAGGTACCGGCCGTCGTCCGGTATTTTTGGCCATAGTGGAGCAGTCATGATCAGAGCCTTGGTGTGGTTTCGATGTGCGGCGTTACATGATCCGGTGATGCCGATCGTGGTGCAACCGGCCCTAATAGGTTGGAAGGGCAAGAATAGGGACATCGGACTGACCATTGAACGTGAGTTCAACGGACCCGAGTTGGTTCGTCGCATGAAAGGGTGGATAACCATAGACCCCAAGGAGGCTATTCGCATCTTTGAGGAGTACGGGAGGCTGAAGGTCTTTGAGAACGGCGAATTGGTGGTGGAGGTTGAGGACGAGCCCGGTTTGGCCGCCCTCCAAGCCAAGATCAAGGAGACGTTCGGGGACCAGTGCGATGTCGACGTTATGCCGAAACGCCGCTGAGGGGCCCTTCAGCCGGCCGCCCTTGGGTTCAATTCGGCGCTGCTGAAAACCCCGGTCCGTTTGCGAAACGATCTACTAGAACACGGGCGGGCGCAAGAGTAAAGGCACCGCCCGCCTGGCGGTTTCCGCGAGCTTAGGCTTCTCGTTTTCAAGTGAAATGAGCTGCCTAAGGTGGTCCGCTGTTCGCAGCATGAGCATGGCCAAGTCACCCTCGTCCGCGGTTACGTTGGCCGGGAGATCGTTCCATTGCATGCCTTTCGCCCACATGAACACCGAAGCGGACGGCCAGAACAGGACGGGGGGAACCTTGAATCCGCGCTCAAGCATCAACCCCGCAATGGGCTTGAGGTTCCGCATGGTGCGTTGAAATTTCTTCCATAGGGTCCGTGTCCAGTCCCAAAGCGCCGGGCTTAAAACCACCTCACGCTCCTTATCCATGACGAAGGGGGCTATCATGGCCGCCAGCTCTTCCGGACCGAGGTCCGTCAAGGCCCCTTCTCGGATTAGGTGGGCTATCAGTAAAGGGTGGTCAAGCCTTAGGCGCGCGGCCCAGCATCCGTCGTACGTCGGTTGCCCCTGCTCATCGACGTATTCGAGGTCCCTCAGCACGTCCAAATGCTGCCGAAACTCCAGTTGAAGCCGTCGGTGGGTGCGTTCCCCTTTTCGTGGGTCTTCCCGGAATGAGGCGAAGGAAAGGCCCAACAGCTCGCGTACCCCTTCAGGGTCATGGGACAAAAGCAGGTTCAGCGACATCGAAAAGTTCACCGCGATCCTCGACCGCAGCGGTTCCGGCGGGGACATGGTCAGAGTCCTGATCAGGGAAAGGTTCATGTGTCTGCCGGGGACGATGAGGGTAAAACCCGCGTTGTCCATTCCGCGCCTTCCGGCACGGCCGGTCATCTGGTGGAGATCCGTGGCCGTCATGTCAACGAAGGAAGCGCCGTCGTAACGGTCGCTCTGAACGATCACCACGGTCCGGGCCGGAAAATTGACCCCGGCCGCCACAGTGGATGTGGAAACGATCAGTTCGAGGTGCCCCAACGTCATCATTTTCTCTATGACGAGTCGCCACACGGGCAACTGCCCGGCATGGTGGGACCCGGCCCTTCGTTCCAGGAGCCGGTCAAGCTGCCGCTGATTCGACAGCTCGGGGTACAGCTTGGTCATTTCCGTGATTGCGGCTGCGAATCCCCCTTCTTCGGGGTCCAGCGGAGAGGGCTTGAGGTCGTTAAGGGCCTTGTCGCAATCCGACCGAGATTTAAGGAATACAATGGCCGGCAGCAGGTCGAATTCCCTGAGCGTGTCCACTATCTCGTTGATATCCGGCACCGCGGGCAGGGAAGACCGATGACGCCGCCGGTCGGCCCTTACCATCTGAGCCACGCTTGGGAAGAGACGGTCCCCCTGTAGAAACGGCGTCAGTTCACCGTCCGGCGCTCTAAACAGAATGTGGAGCGGGACGGGCCGTTCGTCCGACTTTACCACCTTACAATCCGCTCCGCGAACCTGGGCCATCCATGCGGCTATCCGATCGGGATTGGAAATAGTGGCGGACAGAAGGAGCAGCCGCACCCGTCCAGGCAGGTAGATGAGGACTTCCTCCCACACCACGCCGCGGTCCGGATCACCCAAGTAATGGGCTTCGTCGAGAATGACCAAATCGAGATCCAGGCTTGTTCCTGCCTGCATGGCGTCGTAGAGCTGGTTGCGCAGGATCTCCGTGGTCCCAACGATCAACGGTGCATCGGGGTTTTCTTTGCGGTCCCCGGTGAGTATTCCCACCCGATCCGTCCCAAAGACGGTCCCGAACTCCTCGTACTTGGAGTTGGAAAGGGCCTTGAGCGGCGTCGCATACCACACGTGTCGTGCCTGGGCCAGATACTCCCGAGTTGCCTCAACGGCGATCCATGTCTTGCCCGATCCTGTGGGCGCGCTGACGATGACGTCCTGAATGAGGATCTCGCGGAGTGCTTCAACTTGGAAGGGATCGGGGACGAAAGGGGACGGCTCCGGCCTACCCACCGATAGTAGCAGTCGGCGCACTTCTTTATGGGCCCTCGGCTCCACGGCCGCTGGGGCCTGTTCCGATCGTTCCGACCGTCGTGCTTGATCGGAACGCGGCCTGGATCCAACCCTCTTGGTTCGCTGTCTTTTTCGTGTTATTTCCATTTTTCCG